>JBBAKZ010000013.1:0-16630 GCA_040403275.1 Arcicella sp.
ATTTTCTTATAAAAACCTTGACCCGTTTTGTCGCCCAACCATTTATTTTCCTGTAATTTTTTCATCATTTCAGGAAGCATAAAAGTATCTTTCGACTCATCGTTGGTCAATCCTGCGAAAAGATTGTTCGATACATTGATGGTGGTATCCAAACCTACCACGTCCGACAAACGGAATGTTCCCGATTTCGGACGACCCACGACTACCGAAGTTAATTTATCAACTTCCTCCACCGTCAAACCCAATTCTTCAACCACTTTCATGGTTTTCATCATTGAATAGATTCCAACACGGTTGGCAATAAATGCGGGAGTGTCTTTACACAAAACGGTTGTTTTTCCTAAGAAACGGTCACCGTAGTGCATCAAGAAATCCGTAACTGCGGGGTCAGTTGTAGCCGTTGGAATGATTTCCAATAATTTCAAATATCTTGGTGGATTAAAAAAGTGCGTTCCACAAAAATGCTTCTGAAAGTCTTCAGAGCGTCCCTCAGCCATTAAATGAATAGGAATTCCTGACGTATTTGAGGTTACTAAGGTTCCTGTTTTACGCAAAGCATCCACTTTTTCGTAAAGCGATTGTTTGATAGCGAGATTCTCCACAATTACCTCAATTACCCAATCGTAATTTTTAATTTCTGCGAGATTATCATCAAAATTTCCCAATTTGACACGGTTCGCAAACGAAGACGAATACAATGCAGCAGGATTAGATTTGAGGGTATTTTGGAACGCTTCGTTCACGATACGGTTACGCACCGCTGGGTGTTCTGTGGTTAGTCCTTTTGCTTTTTCGGCATCGTTGGGTTCTCTCGGAACGATGTCCAAAAGCAAGACTTCCACGCCAATATTAGCAAAATGGCAAGCAATACGGCTTCCCATAATTCCTGAGCCAAGTACGGCTACTTTTCTAATTGAACGGTTCATTGTTTTTGGCTTTCGGCTGTGAGCTTTTGGCATTCAGCCTTTAACGGTTTTAAAGAAGATAATTATGAATGTAAAGGTAGTATTTTTTTAAAATGTTATGCAAGCATACTATTTTATTTTTTTACAAATTTCACCTTTTTATCCGTAATTTTGCACCTCAATTCCCATTAAGGATTATTTTAAAATGACTATTCAAGAAGAAATACACAAACGCCGAACCTTCGGAATTATCTCTCACCCCGATGCGGGCAAAACTACGCTTACGGAAAAACTCCTTCTTTTTGGGGGCGCAATCCAAACGGCAGGGGCGGTGAAATCTAATAAAATCAAAAAAGGGGCGACTTCCGATTTCATGGAAATTGAACGCCAAAGAGGTATCTCGGTGGCAACTTCGGTAATGACCTTTGAATATAACAACCTCAAAATCAACATCTTGGATACGCCCGGTCACAAGGATTTTGCGGAAGATACGTATCGTACTTTAACGGCCGTAGATTCCGTAATCTTAGTAATTGACTGCGTGAAAGGCGTTGAGGAACAGACAGAAAAGTTGATGGAAGTATGTAGGATGAGAAATACGCCGGTGATTATTTTCATTAATAAAATGGATAGAGAAGGGCAATATCCTTTTGATTTATTGGATGAATTAGAGCAAAAATTAGGCATTAAAGTTCGTCCATTGACTTGGCCTATCAATATTGGAGCGAATTTTAAAGGGGTTTATAATCTCTACGAAAAGTCTTTAAACTTGTTCAGTGCCAATAAAACTAGAATTGAAAAAGAGGTTTTAGCCGTTGATATTTGGTCGGAAGAATTGGACAAAAAAGTGGGTAAAAAAGATGCCGACCAATTGCGTGAAGACGTTGAATTGATTGAAGGTGTTTACGGGGATTTTGACCGTGAAACATACCTTTCGGGTGAAATTGCGCCCGTTTTCTTTGGTTCGGCGGTAAATAATTTTGGCGTGCAGGAGTTGTTGGATACTTTCACAGAAATTGCGCCGAGTACCCAACCACGCCAAACAGATGTACGAGTGGTTGAACCAATGGAAAAAAAGTTCTCTGGATTTGTGTTTAAAATTCACGCAAATCTCGACCCAAAGCACCGAGATAGAATTGCTTTCTTACGGGTTTGTTCGGGGACTTTTGAGCGTAATAAATTTTACAAACACGTTCGTTTGGATAAAAATCTTCGTTTCAATAATCCTTATACTTTTATGGCGCAGGATAAAGAGGTAATTGAAGAAGGTTTTCCTGGTGATGTAGTTGGTTTGTACGATACGGGTAATTTCAAAATTGGTGATACCATGACGGAAGGCGAAAATCTGCAATATCAAGGCATTCCAAGTTTTTCTCCCGAGATTTTCAAGGAATTAATGAATCTTGACCCGATGAAATCTAAGCAATTAGAAAAGGGAATTATGCAATTGACGGATGAAGGAGTGGCGCAATTATTCTTGCAACCACAATTAGGAAATCGTAAAATTGTGGGAACGGTTGGGGAACTTCAATACGAAGTAATTCAGTACCGTCTGGAACATGAATACGGTGCCAAATGCCGTTTTGACCACCGTGATATTGCAAAAGCATGTTGGATTACGGCGGAAGACCCGAAGAAATTAACGGAATTTGTTCGTTTGAAAGGACAAAATATTGCGCAGGATAAGGATGAAAATTACGTATTCTTGGCAGAATCTGATTGGATTTTGAGAATGAATATCCAAAATAATCCCGACATTCAATTTCACTTTACTTCGGAATTTAAAAGAGCAGTTGAGGTATAAAAAAGAGGTCAGACGATTTAAATTGTCTGACCTCTTTTTACGAACGAACAAATAATATTGTTAGAATTAATCTAATTTATAAACAATACCCAATCCAAATTGTGAACCGGAACCGTTAATAATTCCAAATTCCACTTCAGCATTAGCTCCTATTTTTTCATTGAACATATATCCTCCTCCCAACTGTCCTAATACTGCAAATTGTGATTTACCGCCACCAAAGTAAGATCCAAGTTTTCCTCCACCGTATAAAAACACTTTATCACCCAAATTTAAGCTTGGAGCAAAGTCATAATTAACCTTTCCAAATACACCTACCGATGAAGAAAAATACCTTGCTTCAATTCCTGCTCCAATATTATCAGCAATACCATAGGAGACTCCAGCCTTCAAAATGGTTGTACTACTTGGAAAATAAAGACCTCCATCGGCTACTTTTTTGCCTTTTTCAAATAATTGAGCAGTTGAAACTTGAGTGGAAATAGCAATCACGGTAATAATAAAAATGAATGATGAGAATAATTTTTTCATGGCACAAAATTTAAGAGTTAACACTTGATTTCAAGATAAACGAAATTGTTGATTGTTTATTTAAACCATAAACAATTATGATAAAATTAAATAGAATTAACCGATTTTTATAAATACCACAACGCTAAACTTAGTAATCGGTCGAGTTCATTTAGAATTTATTCAACAATCGCTCATATTCATACTTTTTCTATTTCAATCCCAAATCTTCTTGAATGGCTGAAACTTTCGCTTTCAAACTTGCCAAAACATTCTCAAAATCAGCTGGATTATTTAAGGGTGCATTGACCGAAACGTAAAATTTAATCTTAGGTTCCGTACCCGATGGACGAGCCGAAACTTTGGTGCCATCTGCCAAAACCAATTGAATTACATTGGATGATTCCATGCCTAAACCCACTGGAATATTGGTAATTTCGCCAGTTTTGAGGTTTTTGGAAGTCAAATTATTGTAATCCAATACCGTGATTGGCTCCGAACCTGCCACGGTTGCGGGAATATTTGCTCGTAAATTCACCATCATTTGCTGAATTTCCTCGGCTCCTGCTTTGCCTTTTTTGGTTAGTGAAATCAAACCTTCGTAATAGAAACCATTTTCCATGTACATTTCCGTCAAGAAATCGAATAATGATTTTCCGTTATCTTTGGCGTAGGCAGTCAATTCGGCAATCATCGCACATGAAGCAACGGCATCTTTATCACGGACGGCATCACCAATTAAATAGCCGTAAGATTCTTCACCTCCGCCAATAAATTTTTCTTTGCCTTCCAATTCACGAATAACCGCCGCAATAAATTTGAAGCCTGTGAGGGTATTATAACACTTAACGCCCTGATTTTCGCACATTTTATCAATAATATTGGTAGTAACAATCGTTTTGGCGACAAATTCTTTCCCCGTCAATTTACCCGCTTTTTTCCACGCATCTAATAAGTAATAAATAATCAAACTTGCCATTTGATTACCATTCAGTAAAACCCACTCACCGGCAGGATTTTTCACGGCAGCTCCCACACGGTCGGCGTCGGGGTCAGTGGCAATCACTAAATCAGCATCCAATTCTCGGGCCTGATTCATGGCCAAAGACATGGCCTCGGCTTCTTCGGGATTCGGATACACCACGGTTGGGAAATTACCATCGGGTTCGGCTTGGGCTTCTACGACACTAACATTCTCAAAACCAAGTAATTGCAAGGCTTTTGGCACGAGTGTTATCCCCGTTCCATGAATGGATGAATAGACAATTCGCAATTCTGATTGACGAGCGATTACGTCGGGATTGATACAGTTATTCTCGATTGTTTTCAAATAATGGAAGTCAATATCTTCGCCAACCATAGTGATTAATGCTGGATTTCCCACAAAATTGATTTCATCCACCGATTGAATTTTGTTTACCTCCGCTACAATATTTCTATCGTGCGGGGCAACCACTTGCGAACCATCATTCCAGTAAGCCTTGTATCCGTTATATTCCCTTGGATTGTGTGAGGCGGTTACGACTAAACCACCTTGGCATTTCAAATAGCGAATGGCAAAAGACAATTCTGGTGTTGGACGTAAAGCACTGAATAAGAATACTTTAATACCATTTGCCGAAAAAATATCTGCCGCAACTTTGGCAAAATAAGCAGAATTATTTCTTGAATCATACGCAATGGCAACGCTTAAGCCAGCCCCAACGAATTGGTTAATATAGTTGGCAAACCCTTGCGTGGCACTTCCAACGGTATATTTATTCATCCGGTTTGAGCCAACGCCCATTTCACCACGCATGCCGCCCGTTCCGAATTCGAGGTCTTTATAGAAAGAATCGGTTAAATCCGTTTCTTTTTTGTCTTCTATAAGTTCATTGATTTTTGCTTTGGTTTCGGCATCGTAACTACCAGAAAGCCATGCGTTGATTCTTGTTTGGGTAAGAGCGTCTAATCCTGTTGACATATTTTTGATTGGTTGTTTGAGATTCTGAGATAATTTTAGTGAACAAAGATAAAAATTATTTATGGTAATTAAATATGAGTACGTGAATGCGTACTCAAGACAAAGTCAAACCAAATTAAATACGGTATTAAATCATATTTTTAGAATGAAATATGGGACTTGCTAATAATACCTTCATTTTTGTAAACAAAAAAATTATTTATCGGTTATACAATTTATTAATTTTAAGGTCGAATCTATTTCAAAACTTACAATTTTTAATAGAAAATACTCCTTAATATAGAATTTAAATAATATTGCTGTCTTCACACCTATTCGTCAACAATCCAAAATTACGTCCTAACCTATCAAAAAATAAGAAGACTGTTCTACAAAAAATAGAAGATTAAAATCGTATTTGTATTAAATTTTTTATCAATAACTAAAACTAAATTAAAAAAATGAGTAAAAAACTACTAATGAGTTTTGTGTTTTTGCTATGCTTTTTGTTCAAAGTATCTGCTCAAGACAGAACAATTTCGGGGAGGGTCACATCTTCTGAAGACGGCTCAGCACTACCTGGGGTAAGTGTGAGTGTGAAAGGTTCGACCAAAGGCACAGTTACAGATGCCAACGGTCTTTACAAAATTGGTGTTCCTGCCAATGCAACAATCAATTTTAGTTTTGTGGGTTTTAAGAGAGTATCAATTGTTGCTGGTTCAAAGACAACCCTTGATGTATCGCTTAATTCGGATGCTTCAGAAATTGATGAGGTGGTTGTGGTAGGTTATGGTACGCAATCTACTAAAAACCTTACTACATCTGTAGCGAAGGTTGATGCTAAACAAATTGCCAATCGGCCACTTACGGGGCTTGACCAAGCCATGCAAGGGGCTGCTGCTGGTGTGAATGTGACGAATAGTTCAGGAACACCCGGTGGTGGAGTTTCGGTAAATATTCGTGGGATTGGTTCTATTACAGGAAGTAGTCAGCCACTATATGTTGTTGATGGTGTTCCTATTAGCACAGGTAGTTACGGGCGTTTGGGTTTTGGTAACCAGCAAACAAGTGCGTTGAATGACATTTCTCCTGCTGATATTGAGTCAATTGATATTCTTAAAGATGCTTCTGCTGCTGCTATTTATGGTTCTCAAGCCTCTAATGGTGTAGTCCTTATTACTACTAAACGTGGTAAAGCAGGCAAAACGCAATTCACTTTTGATTCTTACTACGGTGTTGCTGATACTTGGAAATCTGGTACTGGTATTTCTGGTTCAGAAGAGGTAAAGTTATTACAAGAAATGTTGATGAACCGTTATGCAGTGCCTGTCTCAGGTGGAACGTTTACTACAACAGCTTTTACAGGAACAGCACAATGGGCTTCTCCTGCGGATTTTGCGGCTTATTATTTTGGAGCCGGTGCAGGTACATCTACGGTCAATGGACAATTAGTTGTTACTGAATCTGCCGCTGACGTTGCCAAAGGAATTCGTACGAAAGCCATTTTTAATAATCCAGATTTGGCTGCCAATACCAACTGGCAAAAAGAAGTTTTTCAATCATCGGCTACTAAAAATTATGATTTAGGAATTAGAGGAGGAAACGAAAAAACTCGTTTTTCAGCCACCACTTCATTGTATGACCAATTAGGTATCGTGAAAGGTTCAACCTTTAAACGTTTCAGTGGTCGTATTAATATTGATCATACTGTGAGTCCAAAATTAAATATTGGTACAAATCTTGCCTTTAGCCGTACTTGGCAAGACCGTATTAACAACGATAATAATATTTATGGTGTGGTGAGTGCTGCCTTCTTGATGGCTTCTGATATTCCTGTGCGTTTTGCGGATGGTACTTATGGAAAAGATGCTTCGTCTTCAGTAGATAATCCATTGGCAAGTGCAAATGAGCCTTACAACTTGACGAAAAATGGTCGTTTATTAGGAACTATCTTTGGAGAATACAAGATAGTGAATGGACTTTCTATTCGTACAAGTTTGAACATGGACTATATTACCTACGTTGAATCCCGTTTCTTACCAACAACTACTAATCAAGGAGTTGGTGTTAATGGTTCAGGGACGGAAACTGCTTCTTCAGAGCAAAACTGGACATGGAGTACTTTCTTGACCTACACTAAAACGTTAGGTAATCACAATTTTAAATTATTAGCTGGAGCAGACTATCAAGAATCTGCTTATGAAGCAATTGACGCAACAGCAACGGGATTCCCAGGGAATGCTATTAAACGTCTCTCAGCCGGTGCAACTAAATCAGATGCCTCATCTACGGGAACTTCATGGGGACTTGCCTCATACTATGGTCGTTTGAATTATGACTTTAACGACAAATACTTATTAACTGCCATTCTTCGTACTGATGGTTCGTCTCGCTTTGGGGTTAATAATCGTTGGGGTTTATTTCCATCGGTCTCGGCTGCTTGGAGAATTTCAAAAGAAGGCTTTATGCAAGATGTCACCCTTGTCAATGACTTAAAATTACGTTTAAGTTACGGTTCAAATGGTAACTCTTCTGGTATTGGAAACTTCGCTTCTCTGGGTCTATCAGGGAGTGGCGGTATTGCCTATGCAGGCGGTGGCGGTTTAGCTCCATCACAATTATCAAATCCAGATTTGAAATGGGAAACGAACACTTCAACTGGTGTAGGATTCGATTTATCAATGATTAAAAACCGTGTGAGAGTTACTTTTGATTATTACAAACGTATTACAAACGATTTATTATTGAACGTAAATATTCCTGCAACTTCTGGATTTAGTAGTGTTGCTAAGAACATTGGAAGTATTGAGAATCAAGGCTTAGAGTTATCGCTTGGATTAACTCCTGTGAAGACAAAAAATGTTACTTGGGATGCGACTTTTAATATTTCAAGAAATACAAACATTGTTACCAGCCTTGGTGGTTCTCCTAAATTTGCTGCTGGTTTTGGTAACTGGGTAGAAGAAGGTTATGCATTAGGTACATTTAGAGGTTATCGTTATGATGGCATTTTCCAAAATGCTGACGAAGTAGCGGCCAGTTTACAAAAAACTACGGCTAAGCCAGGTGACGTCCGCTATGGTGACGTGGACGGAAATGGCGTATTTAATTCAAATGACCAAGAACTTTTAGGCAATGCTTTACCAAGTTTCGTAGGTGGACTTGATAATACTGTTAGTTTCTTAGGAGGCTTTGATTTTAGAATGTTCTTTCAATTTTCACAAGGAAATACTTTACTTAATTACACAAAATCCTTCTCAGAAGGAATGAATGGTGTATTTGGGCAAACACAAGGCGTATTAAATCGTTGGACACCAACGAATACAAATACGAATGTGCCACGTGCTGTATGGGGTGACCCAAATGCCAACCGTCGTATATCAACTCGTTTCTTGGAGGATGGATCTTATGTACGTTTAAAAACCATTTCATTGGGATATAATTTGCCGAAATCAATTGTTCAAAAAATCAAGTTAGACAAAGTTCGTATTTATGTACAAGGTGCCAATTTATGGACATCTACCAAGTATAGTGGATTAGACCCAGAAGTAAATACGTTCAATACAAGTAACACTTCATTAGGAACAGACTTCTTGACATTCCCACAACCACGTACTTATACAATTGGGGTAAATATTGGATTTTAATAAAGAAAAATAATTTATAGCTTATACCCCAAGTGTTATGCTATTAACTTTTAAAAGAAATATAAAATGTTAAAATATATAAAATCTTTCAAAGTCTTATTTTCGCTGATATTATTAGCGTTAATAAATACCAGTTGTGAGAAAGTATTAGATCAGCTGCCACAAACTGCGATTCCCTCTGAAATTAAAGATGCTTCGTCTGCTCGTGCAAGTTTGTTAGGTGCTTATGATGCGCTACAAAGTGCCAATTACTACGGCAATCGTATTATTACGCTTCCTGATTTGCATGGAGGAAATTTGCGTCATACTGGAACTTTTCTAAGTTTTGCTGAATTTGCGAATCGTGCTTTACTGACAAACAATGCAGAGGTAACCAGCATGTGGTCAACGCTTTACAATGGTATTTTACGGTCAAATTTTATCATCTCAGCCGTGCCAAATATTGATGGTAATGGATTTCCTGATAAAGAACAAATTGTCGCTGAAGCACAGTTTTTGCGGGCATTAAACTATTTTACCCTTGTGAAATATTGGGGTGATGTGCCCATTATTACAGCTCCAACAACGAAAGCAGATGAGTCTTTAAAAGTACCACGCAATACTATTGCTGATGTTTATAAACAAATCAATGCTGATTTGGATGCTGCCATTGCAAAATTACCAGTTAATAGTGCGGTAGGACGTGTCAATAAATTTGCCGCTTATGCCTTGAAAAGTCGTGCAGCTTTATATAACAAAGAGTGGGACAATGTAATCACGAACACAGATTTGATTATAAACGCTAAAAAGTATTCGTTACCAGCAAGTTATTCAACCGTTTTTGGAACGAAAAACTCAACGGAAAGTATTTTTGAACTACAATTTTCAAATACTGACCAAAGTGGTATCGCTTTCTTCATGTTTTCTTCAACTTTGGGTGGTCGTAATGAAGTTCGTCCATCAACTGGTCTAATTGGAGCTTATGATGCGGCTGATACTCGTAAAATGTTAGGTACTTCTTATGATGTTGCTATTAAATATTATCGTATTGCCAGTCAAGATGATAATGTTTTAGTTTTCAGATATGCTGAAACTTTACTCAACAAAGCGGAAGCCTTAGTTGAACAAGGAAAAATGACCGATGCACTTCCACTGCTAAATCAAATTCGTGTAAGAGCAGGTTTAGCGGCTTCTCCTGCTTCATTAGCACTTGACCAACCTGCTATGCGGGAAGAAATTTTCAAGCAAAGAAGATTGGAACTTGCGCTTGAAGGTCATTATTTCTTTGACTTGGTAAGAACAGGACGTGCTGCCACCACCTTAACTGGCTGGGTCAATACTCAAAGATTGTTGCCAATTCCTCAACGTGAAATCGAAGCTAATACTGCATTGAAACAAAATGAGGGATACTAAAAAAATAGGGTAAAGAATAACCTTAGATTAATTTTTTTTCTCGCAAATTTCGGAGCCTTCTTGTAATTCAAGAAGGCTCTTTGCTATATCAACAAAATGACAAATTTAGAGGAAGTATTTTCAGGAATTGCCTGAGTAAAATTCTAAAATCTTATCAGAAACAGAATCACCATAATTCAAAAATTTTTAATATATTCGTCTTTATTATAGTAAATAATCGTAAGTAAGGAAATCTATTCGCTTTTACTTTACAATCATCAATCATTATGAAGAAAAACATTACTCTGAGGTACATAAAATGGCTGAGTTCGATCATAATTTGCATAGCTCTGCTCGTGAATTATTCTCAGGCCAATGCTATAAATACCATATTAGAAACAACCGTTTCTGGTAAAATTTCAGAAGCTGCTAATCCAAGTGCAAGTATTCCTGGAGTGGCGGTCAGAGAGAAAGGAACCAAAAATGGGGTTGCCGCCAATGCAAATGGTGAATATACGATCAAAGTAAAAGAGGGTGCAACGCTTGTATTTTCAGCCATTGGATTTGAAACTAAAGAAGTGGTTGTCAACAAACAATCCAGAATTGATGTCGTGTTGGAGTCTGATACAAAAGCCTTGGATGAGGTTGTCGTAACGGGTTATCAGAAAATTGACCGTGCCAATTTCACCGGGGCGGCCGTGAAATTAAAGGCGGATGACATTAAATTGGCGGGTACAATCGACGTTGGACGTATGCTCGAAGGACGTGCCGCTGGGGTATCTGTTCAAAACGTATCTGGTACATTTGGAACGGCTCCTAAAATCAGAGTTCGTGGTGCAACTTCCATTACGGGTGAAAACAAACCGCTGTGGGTAATTGATGGCGTTGTTTTGGAAGATGTCGTGAATATTTCAAACGATGATTTGTCTTCTGGGAATGCCAATACGCTTTTAGGCTCTGCCGTTGCAGGTTTAAATTCAGACGATATTGAATCTTTCCAAATCTTGAAAGATGCCTCAGCCACTGCCCTGTATGGCGCAAGAGCCATGAATGGAGTGGTTGTAATTACTACAAAGAGAGGACGTATTCAACCAACTACCATTAGTTATTCAAGCAATTTTGCCGTAACGCTTCGCCCTACTTATGATAAATATAACATCATGAATTCAAACGAGCAAATGGGTGTTTATTCAGAGTTGGAAAGGAAAGGTTGGCTAACCTACAGCGATGTTTCTCGTCGTTCAAATTCAGGGATTTATGGTAAAATGTATGACCTTATCAGTTCTTATGACCCCATTACCAAAAAATTTGGCTTAGAAAATACGCAACAAGCAAAATCAGATTATCTCCAAAGATACGCTGGCGTGAATACCGATTGGTTTAAATTATTATTCCGTAATTCTTTAACCCAAGAACATTCATTGAGCATCAATTCTGGGTCCGAATCGGCTCAGTATTACTTCTCAACTTCAGTATATGATGATAGCGGCTGGTCGATTGCTGATAAAGTAAGACGTTATACTGCTAATATGAGAGCCAATTTTAAATTGAGTAATAAGCTTTCGTTGGGTTTCACCACGGTTGGGTCAATCAGAGAGCAAAAAGCACCAGGTTCACAAGACCGAGTGAATAATGCGTATCAAGGGAAGTACGATAGAGATTTTGATATTAATCCATTCAGCTATGCTTTAAACACGAGCCGAGCCTTAACGGCTTATGACGAAAATGGCAATTTGGAGTATTTCAAAAGGGATTTTGCTCCATTTAACATCATCAAAGAAACAGAGACTAACTTTTTGGAATTGAATCAGTTAGACTTAAAATTACAATTAGAAACAGAATATAAATTCAATAAGAATTTGACCTATAATGTATTGGGAACGATGCGTTATGTGAACTCGAACAGAGAAAACAAAACTTTTGAAAATTCCAATCAAGCCAATGCCTATCGGGCCGCTGAAAGTAGCGTTATCAGACAAGCGAACAAATATTTATACAGAGACCCAGACGATCCAGAGGCTGAACCAGTGGTTGTATTGCCCCAAGGTGGTATCTACAAGCAAAATGAAGACAGATTGGTGAATTATTATGCAAGACATCAGTTGAATTTCAACAAAACTTTCAGCGAAATTCATAACATCAACGTTTTACTTGGTCAAGAAATTAGGTTTGCCAATCGTCAAGAATCATTTTTTAACGGATATGGCTATCAATTTGACAAAGGTGGTATTCCATTTACCGATTACAGAATCATTAAACAAGGCTTAGATTATAACTTTAATTATTACGGAGTTGAAAATAAAAGAGACCGTTTTATTGCTTTCTTTTCAAACGCAAGTTATTCGTTCAAAAACAAATATACCCTTAATCTAACGGGACGTATAGATGGTTCTAATCAATTGGGACGTGCCTCTTCTGCCCGTTATTTACCTACTTGGAACGTCAGTGGCTCGTGGAATGCCAAAGGAGAACCATTTTTAGTGGACAACGATTTAATTAGTCGTTTGTCATTAAGAGGAACTTATGGGCTAACTGCCAGTATTGGAAATGCCAAAAATTCAACGGCTATTTTCAAGAATCAAACCACAACGAGACCTTATTTATCAGAAAAAGAATCTCGAATTATTATTGAAAACCTCGAAAATTCTAATCTGACTTGGGAAAAGCAATTTGAAACTAACTTAGGTTTTGATTTAGGTTTGTGGAATAACAGATTGAGTATCATCGTGGATGCTTACAGAAGAAACGGCTTTGACTTAATTGGAAGAATAAAAACTTCGGGCGTGGGCGGAGAATTATTTAAAACCGCAAATTATGCCGATATGAGGTCGCAAGGAATTGATATTGGTTTGGCTGGCACCGTGATTAATTACAAAGATTTTCAGTGGAAAAGTAGTTTAAACTTTGGATATAACAAAACAGAAATTACTAACTTAAAAAGTCTTCCGTTGATTTATGATTTGACCAAACAAGAAGGCGGTTCACAACAAGGATATGCCGTGAGAGGTTTATTCTCGAATGATTTTAGAGGTTTAAACAGTGAAGGAATTCCTACGTTCACTACCGAAACGGGCGAGAAAGGAACCATCATTGATAACCAAAGCCAAGAATTGCAATATTTGAAATATGAAGGTTCAGTTGATCCAACTATGTTTGGTGGATTTTCAAACACGTTTAAGTATAAAAATTGGGATTTCAACGTTTTTGTATCATTTCAAGGAGGAAACAAAATTAGACTCGATCCTAAATTCAGTGAATCTTACACGGATTTAACTTCTTCCCCAAAAGAGTTTTCAAACAGATGGTTATTGCCTGGTGATGAGGACATTACAAAAATTCCTGCAATAATGGACCGAAGAACAAATTCGCTTTTGACGGGAGGAGAATTTCCATTAACATCCTATAATTATTCAACGGCACGGGTAGTGAATGGAGATTTTATCAGGTTAAAAAATATTGCGTTGGGATATGCTTTACCAATATTGTGGGCAAACAAAATTGGGTTTAAGGGTTTATCTGCTAAAGTATCAGCTACTAATTTATTGCTATTATATTCAGATAAAAGATTGTTAGGACAAGACCCTGAGTTCTTTGGTTCTGGCGGAGTTGCACTTCCCATTCCTCAACAAATTTCATTTTCATTAAAAGCAAGTCTTTAACTTAATTAAAAATGTATAATTAATAATTAAAAATTTTATTATAATACCTTAGAAAACAGTTAGTTATCAATTAAAATTAAAATACACATGAAGAAATTCATCCTATATATAAGTGCATTCGGCTTGTTTACTTTATCAGGCTGTGACAATTATTTGGATACGATTCCAGATAACAGAACCGACATCAATACGCCCGAAAAAATTTCAGAATTATTGGTAAGTGCCTATCCAACAGGAAGTTACCATGCTTTTTGTGAATTAATGTCGGATAATGTTGAAGATAATTACAATAATTCAACCCCAAGTCAAGTATATTCTAAGCCCTACTTTTGGAAAGATGTCCTTCAACTTGATACAGATTCACACCAAAATTATTGGGCTTCATGTTATGCGGCCATTGCTGCTGCGAATCAAGCCTTAGAGTCTATCAAAATCTTAGGGGATAAACCAAGTTTGAACCCACAAAAAGGAGAAGCATTGCTTGCCCGAGCTTACGCTCATTTTATGTTGGTAAACTTATTTGCTAAATTTTACGATGCCGCTTCCGCAACCTCAGACTTAGGAATTCCGTATGTAACTGAACCAGAGAAGGTTGTTATTAAGCAATACAGTCGAGGAACGGTAAAATCAGTGTATGACATGATAGAAAAAGATTTATTGGAAGGCTTGCCACTCATTAGCGACCAAGCATATAAAATTCCAGCTTATCATTTCAATACAAATGCTGCCAATGCTTTTGCATCAAGATTTTATTTGTATAAAAAAGATTATGACAAAGTAATCTTATACGCCAGTAAAGTAGCAGGAACGGCAGGTTTTGCCATCAACATGAGAAATTGGAATACTAACTACGCTCAGAAAAGTTTTACGCTTATTAGTACAGAATACAGCCAAGCAACTGAAAAATCTAACTTGTTGTTAGCCGAAACAGGTTCGTATTGGGGCAGATATTGGGCAGCAGGATTGCGTTACGGTTTGAATATTAATACCGCCAGGGCTTTATACTTTGGTACAAATCCAGCAGGAGGAAATTTTGCCTATTCTCTTTTCGGTAGTGATAATGGCGTTTATATCCCAAAATATAATGAACTTTTTGTACGAGTCAATCCTTCGGCAAATATTGGCAATGGTTATAACATGAATCCACTTTTCACAACCGAAGAAGTATTATTCAATCGGGCTGAGGCGTACCTATACAAGGGAGATGCCACAAACTGTTTAGCGGACTTGAATACTTTTTTAAGTCTTCGTATTACTGCATATAATCCCGCATTACATACTTTAACCGTAGCAAAAAATAATGCTTTTTACAATACTACCAATACGGGCGGGGCATTATTGCAAACCATTATTGATTACAGACGAAGAGAATTTATGCACGAAGGAATGCGCTGGTTTGATTTACTACGATACAAAATACCCGTAACTCACAATAATTTAGACGGAACAAGTCAAACACTTGCCGCCGACGATAAAAGAAAGGTATTACAAATTCCACAGGAGTCCGCTCTGTCAGGAATGCCCTTAAATCCGAGATAATTATTTTCAATGAGTTATTGATGGAATACTACTTGTTCATAAATTTTAACGAAAAAAAATGAAAAAAATATTTGTACATATATCGGTCTTGGCTCTCACAGTGAGCTTGTTTATTGCTTGTAGCAGTAAAAATGAAGACGTAAGTCCAAGAGTGGAAGGACTTGGTGGCGATACTTGGGTTAAACAACCCATCGATACTTGGATAGAAGCAACTTTTACGAAGCCTTATAATATCGAAGTAAAATACCGTTGGGATCCTTATGAAATTCCCCTCAACAAAACTTTAGTTCCACCATTAGTGACAAAAGTTCAGCCTACCATGGAAGCAGTGAAGGCCATCTGGATTGACCCTTATGAAGCAGAAGCAGGAACGGATTTTATCAAAAAATTCTGTCCAAAGCAATATGTTTTAGTCGGAAGTCTCAACTGGAATAGTAACGGTACCGTAGTTTTGGGTACTGCCGAGGGCGGACGTAAAGTAACCTTATACGAAATAAATGATTTCAATAAAAAAGATGTGGCAGGGGTGAAAAGAATGTTGCATACCATTCATCACGAATTTGGGCATATTTTGCACCAAAATATTCTGTATCCATTGCCGTATAAGCAAATTACTCCCGGTACCTATACTTCAAACTGGTATAATGTTTCTGATGCAATGGCATTGGCTTTGGGATATATTACGCCCTATTCAATGAATACTGCGGATGAAGATTTTGTGGAAGTTTTGGCGACCATGTTAGTAGAAGGAAAAACAGGGTTTGATGCTTTAGTAAACAAAAGTACTACGGCTACTGGCAAGGCAGCTCTCCGTCAAAAAGAACAAATTGTCGTAGATTACTTAAAAAAGACGTATAATATTGATTTCAAGTCATTACAAACCAGAACGCAAACGGCAATCATTAACTTTACAAAATAAGAAAATCATGAAACAGAATTTTATATATCTTACAATGTTCCTATTCGTGATGTTGTCTTGTAACAAGAGCGAAGTAGTACCATTATTTGAAGAATCAGCCAACAAAAGAGTCACAACCGCAGTCGATAATTATAAAAAACAATTGGCGGGAGCAGAAAATGGTTGGAGAGGAGAATATTACCCAGACGGTGGGAATACAGGCGGATATAGTTTCTATCTGAAATTTGATGACAATGGAAAAGTCGTTATGTATTCTGACATTGATGATAGAAATTATAGCAGTGGCGGTTCTTACTTTGGAAATGGATACGATAAGTCTTTTGAGACAACTTAT
>JBBAKZ010000013.1:16640-18645 GCA_040403275.1 Arcicella sp.
TTCAAAAGCCAACCTTGGTTTTCGATTCTTATTCTTATCTTCACGAATTAGTTAATCCAGATTATAACGGTGGAACGGGACAAATAGCAGATTTGGAGTTAGCATTTGAAACATCAACTGAAAACAAAATTACGCTCGTTGGAACCGTGAATAAAACCCAGATGATTCTTACCAAAATCACCAAAACAGAATCGGATTTATTGGCAAAAGGAAGCTTAGCAAGTATTTTCAATAGCACTTTAGGGTATTTAAATACGGATAAATTCTTAACCTTGGTTTTTCCAACGGGAGAAAAATCGGACGTTGATTTAGATTTTAGTGCAAAAACAGTTTCGTTATATTCGATTAATGCTAAAACAGGAGATATTGATGTAGCAAGTTCGGCATTTGTAACAACCGTAACAGGGCTTCAATTAAAAACGGCTATTACGCTGTATGGCGTAACATTTCAAGAGATGTTATGGGATAGTGTTTTAAAAGTTTATTATATCAATTCAGGAGGAAAACGAATCAATTTTGTACAATCATCAAGACCAGGTTTGCCATTTTATTATGCGCTTGGTTCTCTGTTTGTTGGTTTTGATATGAACCCTAATATTCCATCGCAAACGGCTGAATACAAGGCTCTTTATGCTAAAATTAGGAGTAATGTTATTGCCTTATCAACGGCTCCGCCTGCCCGTATAATCAACGAGGTTTTCTTTCAATATTTACCTAATGATGGAATATTTGTGCTGGTAATTGGATATAAAAGAACAGACGCAGCGGGTGCAATCGTTTTTGATGGAGCGGGGGTATTGTATTATCAACCTGCGCTTGATGCCAAAGGAAATATTTCTTTCAAAAGGCTCGCCACAACAGCAACGATTTCGGGTGGACAACTGACAAGCGGTATCAGTGCAATTGTTGCAACTGGTGTGAAACCATTAACTGATATTATCGAAACCAACACTTTCACTTGGGATTATGACCCCGTTGAAACCAGAATAGCGGTTTTGAAAAGTAATGCACAAACAACAGCAATTACCATAAAAGGAAAATATTTTTAAAGAAATATAATTTTAAAGAAAGCCTTTCAGTTAGTTCTGAAAGGCTTTCTTGCCTCATGGCATTTTAGAAAAATAAAAAAATATTGCCAAGTCGAAAGCCTATGCATTATCTTTATGGTTTGAATTGCAGATTTGGAATTAACGTACCCTTAAATATTTTAGCGTTATATGACTATTCCTAAAATTTATAACTTACCGGTAATCTAATTTATGAATCTTCAATTGCTAACTCCTGACCCTAATCACCAATCCTTAAAACCCCAAAAAATATGTCTTGGTTTACCAGAAAAGATAAGGGTATTTTAACCCCCACAGAATCAAAACGTGAAGCTCCCGATGGACTTTGGTATCAGTGTCCATCTTGTAAAAAAGCCATGCACACTCGTGAACATCGTTTGTTGTCTTATACTTGCTCAAACTGTAATTATCACGAAAAAATAGGCTCTCAAGAGTATTTTGAGCTACTTTTTGATGAAACAAAATATAAGGAACTTGATGCAATGTTATCATCGGGCGATCCTTTAAAGTTTGTGGATACTAAAAATTATCCCGACAGAATTAGAGCTACTGAAAAGAAAACGGGCTTGAAAGATGCGGTCAGAACGGCTGTAGGAAAAATGGAAGGTTCGGATATTGTAATTTCAGCGATGGACTTTTCTTTTATTGGTGGTTCAATGGGTTCGGTTGTGGGCGAAAAAATTGCGAGAGGAATTAATTATTCTTTGGAACATAAAATCCCATTTTTGATGATTTCAAAATCGGGCGGTGCCAGAATGATGGAAGCAGGCTTTTCGTTAATGCAAATGGCAAAAACTTCAGCAAAATTAGCCTTATTGGCCGAAGCAGGAATTCCGTATATTTCACTGCTGACTGACCCAACTACGGGCGGTGTAACGGCTTCTTATGCCATGTTAGGCGATTTTAATATTTCAGAACCGGGTGCATTAATCGGTTTT
>JBBAKZ010000014.1:0-18564 GCA_040403275.1 Arcicella sp.
TGCGACTGGAACAATTCCGCTAACAACGCAAAAAATCATAAATGCCAAGAGGGATTTTTTAGCAAAATTCCAAGGAAAATTTACCACAAAAGTAGCTGATAATTATACTTTTATTGGACAATGGGAAGCCATTGGGGCAGTTGTGGTAGATAATGACACCGTTATTCAAGGTTGGCATCAACCTTTTGAATACGTAAAAGGTAGAAAAAAATTAGCGGCTGGCGAACATACTTACACCATTCTTTATACTAAAGATTATAATTGGCGACCCAATTCTCTAGGTGTTTTTATTCAGAAAGACCAATGGGAAAAACAAAATATGACCGAAAGAACTTCGCTTTTAGATATGGTTCCCGTGCCTTTAATTGAAGTAAAACCCACTGACCAACCGACAGTTCAACGTTCTTTTATCATGTATGGCAATAAAAAAATTTCGCACGGAATTAGCGTTGGAATGCCCGATGGATTGAGTTTTTCTTACGACCTTAATCAAGGAGGATTTTTACAATTGTGGAGAGGTAAATTCCTAAATACTACTGAAATGTGGCACGACCGTGGAGAACCACAAACTTCGGCGGCGATGGGGATGACTATTCTAGCAAATGATAAATTTCCGTTGGCCTATTTAAGCAATAATGAATCAGAATTTCCCGATAGTTTAACGAAAGATGATTTAAAATTTAAAGGGTATAAGCTTGAAAAATACCTTGATAAAGGTGGTTATCCAAGTTTTATGTATGAATATAAAGGTATGAAAATCAATGATTTAACCACGCCTATGCTAAAATCGGAAGGCTTGAACCGTCATTTGACATTTGCCGGTGAACCAAATGCTGTGAAGCAATTATATGCGCTCTTAGCCGAAGGAACGGAGATTGTAGAAGTAGCCAATAATCGGTACGGTGTAAATAATCAGACTTATTACGTTGAGGTTACGTCAAGCCTTACCAACAAACCTTTCATCCGAGAAAATAAGGGTAAAAAGCAATTATTGATGCCGCTTACCGGTTTGAAAGAGGTTTCTTACCATATTATTTTTTAATAATTTTGTGGTTTGTGAATAACACCTTCAAGGTCTTAACTTACCTAAAAAACTCCTTTTTTGGTTTAATTTTCGGAAGTTTATCAATCATAATTAAAAACAGATTCATCATGTCATTAAGCCTTTCAAAAAATGAAAAACGATAAATATTTACTGATTACTATCCTTTGTTTCTTAACGCTGCCAATTTTTGCTCAGCAGAAACCAAAGCCACTCACTGAGGAGGATTATTACGAAATCAAAACCATTACCATTCCCGAAGGGATAAAATTGGAAGTAGGGGGCGTGGCACCCATGCCCGATGGCCGATTGGCTGTTTGCACACGCAGAGGCGAAATTTGGATTATCGAAAATCCTTACATGCCTGATGGAACCCAACCCAGCTATACTTTATACGCCAGCGGTTTGCACGAATCTTTGGGTTTGGCTTATCGTGACGGCTCATTTTATTGTACCCAAAGAGGTGAATTGACAAAATTAACCGATACGGACGGTGATGATAAAGCCGATATTTACGAGTCCTTTGCTAACTGGGACGTTTCTGGAAATTACCATGAATACTCTTACGGACCAGTTTTTGATAAAAATGGGGATATGTATTTAACTTTCAACGTGGCTTGGGTAGGGTACGGCGAAGGCAAATTGGCAAAATGGCGAGGCTGGTTGGTGAAAATTAAAAAAGATGGAACGCTTGAACCCATTGCCACGGGCTTACGCTCGCCCGCAGGTTTTACCGTCAATTCAAATGGGGATGTACTTTATGGAGAGAATCAAGGTGATTGGGTAGGTTCTGGGCGAATTACGCATTTAGAAAAAGGTGATTTTGCGGGAAATGCTGGCGGACTTTGGTGGACAAAAGAACCCGAATCTCCATTGAAACCAACGACCGTAAAAGATATTCCAGACACGGGTGAACCCATGTTTGAAGCCGCTAAGAAAATGAAGTCTTTGAAATTGCCAGCCGTTTGGTTTCCTCATGCCTTAATGGGCATATCTACGGCAGATATGATTGAAGACCAAACGGGCGGCAAATTTGGGCCGTTTCAAGGGCAATATTTTGTTTATGACCAAGGGCAATCCAAAGCGATGCGTATGACTTTGGAAAAAGTAAACGGCAAATATCAAGGCGCTTGTTATCCTTTCCGTGAGGGTTTTCAATCGGGAACTATCCGGGCAAGATGGGGTAATGATGGTTCAATGTTCGTAGGACAAACTTCCCGTGGTTGGGGGTCAACGGGGAAAGATTTATTTGGTTTGCAGCGTTTAGTTTGGAATGGAAGAATGCCTTTCGAAATGAAAAGTGTTTCTGCCCGTCCCGATGGCTTTGAAATTGAATTTACCCAACCCATCAGTCGTCAAAGTGCTGAGAATTTTAATAGTTACGAATTGAAAAGTTTTATATACAAATATCAACATCAATACGGAAGTCCAATTATCAACCAAGAAGCTACGCCTTTGCGTGGTGTAATTGTGTCGGAAGACCGCATGAAAGTGCGTTTGGTATTAGATAACATTCGTCAAGGATATATTCATCAAGTAACAGCTTCGGGCATTGTGAATGATGAAGGACAGCCACTTTTGCACGATGTTAGTTATTATACTTTGAACGAAATTCCAGCGGGAGAGTTGGCAAAAGTGCCTTTGAGAACTATTCCAGCCGTACCGGTACCTGTAAAAGAGGTGAAAGGAACGATGAAAACAGAGAAAATTGGAGCCACGAAAGATATCATCGTCAATAGCAAAGAAGTAGCAGTTTTATTAAAAAAACACGCCTGTTTAGCTTGTCATGCCGAAGCCAACAAAGTGGTGGGGCCTTCTTACACCGATATTGCCAAACGCAATTATACAAATGAACAAATTTTGGAATTAGTTTATAAACCAAAACCCGAAAACTGGCCTGACTACGCAACCGAAATGGCCCCAATGTCGCACGTACCAAAGGCAGATGTTTTGAAAATTGCGGCTTGGATTAATACGTTAGGAAAGAAAAGTAAAGTAGATTTGAATAAAATTGAAAATCATGATTAATATTTCGTGTTAGTTTAAGGATGGCATCGCACAAAGCGATGCCATTTTTTTACCTTACCGCTCCAATTTAAACCCGATATCCGTGGCTGGGCGTTTTTCGGCATTTGCTACTTTCCAACCAGTTCTATACATCCAATCGGCCATTTTTTTCAATTTTGGGTAGTTGATGTTTTCGGCATTATCCTGTGGCGTATGATAATCTTCGTGCAGAAGCGTTGTGTACATGACCGATGGAATTCCTAAACGTGCGTATGGCAAATGATCACTTCTAAAATACCAACCTTCAACGTGCGTAACTTTATCCCATTCAGTATCTAATTTGAATTTCGGCCCTTCTTGATTGGCATCTAAGGTCATTTTTACTAAATCGAGCGAGTTTCTGTGCGGAAGTGTCATACCCAAAACGGCTGCACTGTCAGCGTTATTTCTACCAATCATATCGCCATTCAAAACTGCCACAATATTGCTAATTGGTACGGTTGGATGCGAAGAATAATATCTTGAACCCAATAATCCCCGTTCTTCGGCTCCATGAATGACAAACAAAACTGAACGCTTGGCTGGATTTTTCACAAAAGCCCTTGCATTGGCAAGCATTGCCACATCTACGCTTCCATTATCATCGGCACCGTAATAAATGGAGTCATTTTTAATCATATTTCTGATTCCGTGCGCATCGGTATGACCGCTGTACAAAAGATATTCTGATTTCAATTTTGCATCCGTACCCTCAATTTTACCCACAATATTCACGGAAGGATAAGCATATTTCGAGATAATTAAATTTGCCTTTATCGTAGCGTTGTTTTGTTGTAAGGCTTGTTTAGCCGAAGCGTGCAGCCAAAAAACCGGAACTTTGGTGGTTACATTTACATTTGGGCCGCCGTCAATGTCATAATTCCCTCTTTCAAAATTTTCGTTGGCATCTTCCCACGCTTTTTCGGCGGTTTCATCGGCAACAAAAATGATGGCAATGGCGCCTTTTTTTAACATCGGAAGTCCATATTTTACGTAGATAGAACGGCTATATCGCCACGTAGGCAAGGAAACGTTCATATTTATTCCCTTCGGATTCGCCTCAATTGCCACAACTTTTCCTTTCACATCAATCTTATTCGTATCAATTTCTAAAGCATTTCCTAAATAAATAATCGGCGCATTGAGATTAATATTGGCCATTTGCGAAACCGAAACATCTTTCCAAAGTGTCAGCGGTTTGTCATTTATCAGAATATTTGAATTATCGGCGAGATGATTTCGCCAAAGCGTAAAATATTGAAAATACGTACCATCATCACCCGCAGGTTTCAGCCCGATGGATCTGTATTGTTCGCCAAGCCACATGGATGCTTTTAATTCATCTAAAGTTCCCGCCGACCGACCGTTGTAATGGGCATCCGCCAAGGCGTATAAATCTTTTTTCAAATCCTCCGTCCGAATGGCACTTAAAGCAGGAGGATTTTTTAATTGCGCAAACGAGGTTATTGCAATAAGCATCAAAAAGGGCAAGAATTTCATTTTTTTCATTGGGGTACGTTTATTAAAAATTTGATATTTTGGTCGTATTTTTTCTTTTCCCTAATTTACAAATACTCTGCTAAAACACACAATTTAACTTCATTAATTCACAAGAATTTCCAGAAATTGTGCAAATATGACTACAAACACAAAAGCCAAACTTTCCCAGTTTTTGCGGGAAAATTTGGCTTTTGCTAAAATATTAAAAACAGTTACTTATTTTTTCTCCAAGATTGCCACGCTCCCGTCGACCCCAGGGCTAAGGCAATCAAAGCGGGTTGCATCGGAAGTCTAAGCCAACGAGTGCTATCTGTGTTTAGTCCAAAAGCATCTCGGTGTTCAACTAATTGGGCGATATTTCCTGGAAAAACCGCCACAAAAAAAGCCGCCGTTGCCCAGCCCACTTCTTTGCGCTGTTTCGAAACTAAAATCAAGGATAAACCCAAGCCGATTTCTGCCACACCCGATAATAAAACCACCGTATCAGGATTCATCAATACCCACGGTGGAACTTGAGCCAAAAATTCTTTTCTCAAAAATGTCAGGTGCCCAATGCCCGTAAAAGTCAGAAAACAGCCTAATAAAAATCTTCCAACGTTTTGGGCAAAGGTAGGTTTATTTTCAATGCGTATTTTTTCAATAATTTCCATTATTTTAAAGTTTAAATCGTAAAATTCATCATTCGGTTTTGTTGATTAATAAATATAGACAAAATTTTCGTGCCAGACATTTTTGGGAGTTTTCAATACAAATCTGACTTAAATGTTAAATCTAATCATGATTCGTGAAATTCGTGATGAACCATAAGCCGAAATTTGAGGTTATTTTTTTATTTGTCATCATTCAAATGATTGCACGATACAGCTTACACACAACAGTATGAATAGTAAATTTCACGATAACAACCTCGAAGATATTGAAGCAGAAATCTGGGAATTGTTAGTTCAATCCTCCAACTCTGCCAATACGCCTTTTCATCAAGGAATTGTCGCCACAATCAACCAAAATATTCCTGAACAAAGAACCGTGATTTTGCGAAATGTAGATGTATTTGCAAAAACGCTTTCCTTCAATACCGACATTCGCTCCTTGAAAATTGAACAATTACAAGTTAATAATTCAGTAAGCTGGTTGTTTTACGATAAAATATTGAAAGTTCAATTGCGACTGTATGCAAAAGCAGTTGTTCATCATAACAATGTATTTACAGAACTGGCTTGGGAGAAATCAAGATCATCAAGTAGAATGTGTTATACAACTCTACATAAACCTGGTAGTTTTATCGAAAACTCCGAGTTTGTAGAGGTAAATCAAATATCGGTCGACGATGAATTATTAGATTTTGCTCGTGATAATTTTGCGGTAATTGAAACAAAAATTTACGCTATTGATTTTGTTTTTCTTAACCGAAACGGGAATAAAAGGGCTTATTTCGACTATGAAAGTTATACTTTTCAATGGCGACAGGTTTAATGAATGAAGGTGTATTTAGGTTTTTGCTTTTTAAGATTTATTATTTCACGCTAAATCACCACCGCATCAAAAACCCCCGTCAAAATCTTTCCATTCCGTTTAATTTGTAACCAAATTCTGTAATTGCCAGCCGTTGGAAAAACGTAGGGAAATTTTACACTGCCGCCGTGGTGTTCTCGGGTGTTGTGGTTCATGTTGGGCATGAGAAATTGGTCTCTTTGGGCTTCGGGCATGGTTTGGATGCTAGCCAAAACTTGGTCAATGCTGTCTTTGAAAATTTTTGGTGTTGCCATAAATGGTTCTACGGAAGTCTCTTCAATTCGCTTTTGCATGACGTTTACTGACGTACTCGAAACAGTGCCAGTTGGGTGTAAATGTATATAAACCGAACCGTCCGTTTTTACGATGGCGGCGTGTCCCATCATGCCTAAATACGGTTGTAAAACGGCCTCTTTCCCATCGGGAGAAACCACCGAAAATGTCAAATCATAAACTTGTCCTGCCATTAACGATTTATTGGGTTTTTCTTCCCAAACAATGCTTGAACCGTCTTGGAGCTTGGTTTTTAAGCCGGGCGTTCCACAAACGGTAATGGTTTCATCTAATGAATTCGTTTTCTTCTCATTTAAAGCCGTGGTAATGGCGTACGTATCATCGGGGTCTTGAATTTTGGTATTTTTAACGGCATTTTTTATTTCAACCGTATCAGTCAGCGTGTATTGAAAACCGCCAACGTACCGCATGATATCGGCGTATAACAAATATTTTCCTGCGGGTAAATTGGGTAAAACCACCTCAAAATTAAGTGTATCTTTTCGCAAGGGATGAAGATGAGCAAACGCATCCATTGTGCCTTGTCGTACCAAAAATAGGTGCATCAATTTGCCGTGGTCAGGAATTAAATAGCTCAGCTTACGATTATCAATTGAATTACTATCAATCGTTAATTTCAACACATCCTGACCCTTTTCTTGCACCACTTTTGTGATAGCTCGGTAAGGTTTATACATATCATTGAGATAGTCTTTCGTGAGTCCGCCCCACCAATTATTGCCAATAAACAACAGCAATCCGCAAAAACTCGCTCCCACTAGCGAACCTATTACTCGTTTGCGCATGGTTTTGGGTGTTGCTTTTTCACCCACAGGTTGCAAACTATCACTCACGCTTGCACCAAAAATTGTGGTGAGAACGCCTACCAAAAACACCCCAAGTGCGGCCAAAATCCAACCCAAACCCGCTGGCATCGAACGCTTTGCGGTGGAAACTGCCGCGACGGGTACAATCATTTTTGCGGTGCCTCTTTTGCCCGAAACTTCCACTTCTACACTTCCCGCAGTGGACATCATAAACCAAACAATACCTTCAAATTTGCCCTTTTGCCCAACTACGGGCAAAATTTCCTCCGAGACGGGTGAGCCTTCATCGCCGAACCAAAAGTAAATCGGCTTGATTCGGATGTGTTCAATGTCATTGCCATCGGTGTAAATGGTAACTTGGGCGGTGCCGGGAATCACATCGGGCGGTTGTACGTACACCTGCAAGGCATATTTCCCCGCTTGACCTTCGTACACTACACCAGGGCTGCCCACGTGAGCGTAAGAAAAAAATGAGCTAAAAAGGAATGATATTAGGATGATATTTTTCAATTTCGGGAGATTAATTAATAATGAAGAGTGAAAAATTAATAGTTTTATGGCAATCAGCATTAAAGAATCCGCTTGCCGAACCCTTAAATGCTGATTGTTCAATATTATTAATTATTAATTGTTAATTTTTAATTATAAACTATTTCAACGTTGCACTCGCTTCATCCAATTGCCCCAGAGCAGTCCAATTCTAGCGGAAAGAATGCCCAAAGCGACCGAAATAAAACAAGCAATTGCCCAGTTTTTAATGCCTTTTGTAACCATAGAACCCGTGAATTTATAACGCCATTCCGCATTTGCTGGATTATTGTAAGGTAAAGTATCAGACTGAAAAAACCAGTTGCGGGCTAAAGGAGATTCCTTCAAAAACGTTCCGGCTGGATATTGAATAATCAAGAAAGTTACGAAAAATCCTAAACCCAGAATTACCGCTAAAATCCATTCATTTTTCTTCATAAATTTATCTCGAAGAATGTCGATAATCATGGCCGGAAAAACCAATAATAAAGGAAAGGCGGTGGTTTGAAAAAACGTGACGTGATTGGCTACGGGCGCTAAAAGTGGCTCGGCAGGAAATTGTCGGAGCGTCACATTTATACAAATCATCACAATCATGTAAATTGATGTAATAATGGTGGCTCCCCATTTAATTTTACTGGCTCTGGCAAAGGCAATAATAAACATCGGGAAAGCAAAACAACCGATTTCATAGAACGAATCACGGTGCATATTCCAACGTCCCATGAATTCTGTGAGGAAAGTCCCAACCGTTAACACGACTAACCCTGCCGTAAACATAAAGATATTTTGAAGCCTGGTATTTCGCTTAAAATTCTGTGAGTCAGACAAATACGATATTTTTTCATTCCGATTTAAGACGGCCAAAACCGAAATCATTGCTCCAATTTGAATGGCAATTAAACCCAAACCCAATACTGCGTGGGGAGGTGAGAAAATTTTTACATCTAACCCATAAGTTGCGTGCCACCAGTCGTCGAAAGGGGCTGAGGTTGCCGCCCCAAAGCCACCCCAAATACAGAACATTCCTCCCAAAGAGCTATAAAATATACCCCAAAAGTTGACCATTTTACCTTTTTCTTCGGATGTTCCCCAGAAAGATGTTTTCAAAACTTGGTAGCCCGAAATGATACCAGCCAAAGCTGCCCCCAAATAAATGGCATTGTGTGGGGCAGAAAAAAGGCCATCTCGCCCAATGCTCATGTGCCAAGCAATATCCCACTGCACGCCAATAATGACGAGTGCCGAACAGATGGCCACCACATAAATTTGCAAAGGAATTCCTAACAAAAGACTTTTGGTAGAAGCGTCAGTTTGTTCGAGAGAAAGATTTTGATGAAGGGAAGTTGTTGACATGTTGCGATTGTTTGATTAGTCAATGCAATTTATAAAAAAACGATGCACGATGTATAATTTTAATACCATTATTGATAGTTTTGTAGAAATATAGGTTTAAGTCGATGTTCTATTTTCTATTTTCGATGTTCGACTTTGAAATCTAATTAATAAATCCTGAACAACAAACATCGAAAATCGAACATCAGAAAAAATGGCAACTTGGTATTTAGGAAAAATACGGTATCAGAAAGAAGACGAAGCGGGTTCTTTAAAAACAATTAATGAGGCATATTTGGTAGATGCCGTTTCATACACGGAGGCAGAGGCGAGAATGTTCGAAATTGTGGCGAGCAATACCCCTGATTTTCAATTAACCAATCTATCAAAAATGAAACTGAGTGAGGTGTTTTTTGAAGAAAATGGTTCTGAAATCTGGTACAAAGCGAAGGTTCAATACATGAGTTTTGACGAAAAAACACAGAAGGAAAAGAAAACTCCGCATATAATGCTAATCAATGGTGAAAATCCCAAAGATGTTTTTGAAGCTTTGAGGAAGAACTTAGGAAATTTGAATGATTATCAGATTACGGATATCAACATCACAACCATTTTAGAAGTTTGTCCCTATATTCCCGAGAATGAATTGTTGAAAAAAGGTAATTTCAGACCCGTAGCGGAGGTTTTAGCAGAACAAGAAGCGGCTGAGTAAAAGTGATGGCACACAGGTGACACAAATGCTTTGCAACGCAAATTTCATTTGTAAAAATAGTATCAATACTATTTTAGTAAATCTGCGTTGCCGAAGTCATCTGCGTGCCAATTCAATGTTATTTAATCCAATATCCCTAATCCCATGTCAAACGAAGAAATTGTTTCCATCCTTGAATTAACCGTAAAACTCCTTGAATTGCACGATGAAAATGAATTTAAAATCAAAAATCTCAGCTTTGCGGCTCGTGCCTTAGATAAAGAAACGGCTGATTTAATGGCACTTTCGGTTGAGCAACTTGCTGGTTTTCCGAGTGTTGGCAAAAGTGTTGCAGGTAAAATTGACGAAATTCGTCGAACAGGCACCAGTCAAGAACTTACAGAATTATTAGCAAAAACACCCGAAGGTTTATTGGAAATGCTCCAAATAAAAGGCATTGGCCCGAAAAAAGTACGAGCTATTTGGCAAGAATTAGGCATCACCGATAACCGAGAATTACAATTAGCTTGTGAAAATGGCGAAGTGGCAAAATTGAAAGGATTTGGCGATAAAATTCAAGCAACCATCAAAGAATCAATCCTTTATGCACAATCAAATACTGGAAAATTGAGAATGGAAAAGGGCGAAGCATTAGCCCAAATTCTGCTTGATATGCTGGAAAAACAGTTTGAGCAAGTGGAAATTGTGGGAGATGTTCGTCGTAAAAATGAAATTGTTCATTTAATTCAGTTAGTGGTTGGACATAATAAACCTTGGGAAGTTCAGCAGTTCCTGAATGCTTTTCCTGACTTACAACAGGACGAAAAAGCCTCGTCTCCTTTTGCGTGGCGAGGAAGATTTTTAGAGAAAGAAATTCCCGTTGAGATTCAAGTTTGTTCACCACAACAATTTGTAAATCAAGTATTTATCTATTCTTCTAGTGAAAAACATTTGGCTACCAACGGAATTTACAAACAGTTGAGCAAACAAGTTTTTGAATCAGAAGAGGATATTTACACGAGTCTGAATCTGCCGTATATTATTCCTGAAATGCGGGAGGGAAATTTTGAATTTGAATGGTCTGCAACTCATCAGATTGAGGAATTAGTTACGTGGGATTCGCTGAAAGGAATTTTGCACAATCATTCCACTTATTCAGATGGGAAACATACTTTAGAAATAATGGCAGATTATTGTCGAGAATTAGGTTTTGAATACCTTGGAATTGCTGACCATTCAAAAACGGCCTCTTATGCCAAAGGACTTTCGGAGGAAAGAATTTGGGAACAACACGCTGAAATTGATAAACTTAACCAAAAATATGCCGCCATGACCGACCGACCTTTTAAGATTTTGAAAGGAATTGAATCGGATATTTTGGGTGACGGTTCTTTGGATTATGCCGATGATGTGTTGAAATCTTTTGATTACATCGTTGCGTCAATTCACCAAAATTTGAAGATGAATCAGGAAAAAGCAATGTCCAGAATTATCGGCGCCATAGAAAATCCATATACCACTATTTTAGGGCATCCAACGGGTCGAATTTTGCTCTCTCGTGCGGGTTATCCGATTGATTATCAAAAAGTTATCGATGCCTGTGCTGCCAATGGCGTAGTGATTGAAATTAACGCAAGTCCGTATCGCTTGGACTTAGATTGGCGTTGGATTCAATATGCTTTAGAAAAAAATGTGATGCTTTCTATCAATCCAGATGCACATGAAAAAGAAGGCTATTTTGATATGCACTACGGCGTGGCAGTGGCTCGCAAGGGTGGACTTTTAGCGAACATGACGTTTAATACGTTGGGTTTGGAGGAAATGGAGAAATATCTGACCAAACACCGTAACCGCTGACGGTAAATTTATTATGGCGTAAAATAACCATCAGCAATTTAGTTTTTTGTAGATTCTTATCATTAAAATATTTTTATAAGAATCTACAAAACATTGAGTCTCATCTGAAAATAGGTACTCGCCAATAAAGTAATTTTTTGGTAATCTGGCACTCTGATTCGCTCGTTTTGTATGCGTGAGGCAGGACAATTTTTAATTTTATCGAATAACCTCAAATAGTATTTATAAGCCAAATAAACGCCTCCTTTTGCTCCTTTGGGTAATTCTAAAATTCCACGAAGAGCAGCATCAAAATCCGCTTGAATATCGTTTTCAATGGCTTTTTTGTCTTCAAGCGTAAAATTTGCAAAGTCCACATCGGGAAAATAAGTACGACCTCTTTCTTGAAAATCTGATTTAATATCTCTCAGAAAATTCACCTTTTGAAAAGCTGAACCCAAGCGTTTGGCATCAGCTTTTAGTCGGTCGTATGCCGCTAAATTTCCTTCACAAAAAACCCGCAGACACATCAATCCTACAACCTCCGCCGAACCATAAATATAGGCTTCATAACCTTCTTGGTTATAATCTGCGTAGTATAAATCCATTTCCATTGAGTGCAAAAATGACTCAATTAATTCATGGTCAATTTTGTATTTATTGACAATTAACTGAAAGGAATGTAGTACAGGATTCAGACTCACTCCTTCTTCAATTGCCACATAAGTATCTGACTTAAAGCGACTCAATAGCGTTTTTTTATCATATCCATCAAAAGTGTCCACAATTTCATCGGCATAGCGAACAAACCCATAAATTGCGTAAATGGGCAAATGAAATCGTTTGTCTAAGGTTTTTATTCCCAGCGTAAATGAGGTACTGTAATGCTCGGTAATGACCTTACTACATTCGAGGGTTGTTTTTGTATATAAATCCATTGTTTTAGATTTTAGATTCTAGTGGTTAGAGAATAGATTTTAGTTAATAATTGATAAATTTAAAGAATTGTACGGAGGTTAGACGATAGAAATTGATTACAAGTCTAATCTCTAAAATCTGTCCTCTATACTCTAAAATCTATTTTCTAAAATAACTTCCCTCGCCACCACCAATCCCGAAATTAGCGATGGTGGAACGCCAGGCCCTGGCACGGTTAATTGTCCTGTGTAATAGAGATTTTTTACTTTTTTGCTCTTCAACGTTGGCTTCAGAAGAGCCGTTTGCATCAAAGTATTGGCCAATCCGTAAGCATTTCCTTTGAAGGCGTTATAATCATTTTTGAAATCTGCATGCGCATAACTTCTTTTGTAAATAATTGAATCTCTGATACTTACCCCACAATAGTTTTCTAAGCGCTCCATGATTATATGATAATATTTCTCACGAATTTCGTCGGTATCTTCTAAATCAGGAGCTACGGGAATTAATAAAAATAGATTCTCGCATCCTTCAGGGGCAATATTATTATCCGTTTTTGAAGGAGCAGAAGCATAAAATAATGGTTTTGATGGCCATTTGGGTTCGGTGTAAATCTCGTGGGCGTGAATTTTAAAATCTTCGTCAAAGAAAAGATTATGATGTTGTAATTTCGGTATTCTTTTGTTGACTCCCAAATAAAATAATAAAGAAGAGGGGGCCATTACTCGTTTGTCCCAATATTTTTCATCATAATTACGATATTTTTCTCCTAATAATTTGTCCTCTACATGATGATAATCCGCACTAGCTACCACCACATCAGCTGTAAAGTCTCCCTCATTTGTTACGACTTTATTGACTTTATCTCCTTGAATATCAATCTTTTCTACGTTTTTGTTCAATAGAATTTTGACGCCTTTTTCTTCTGCTAAAGCTACCATTCCTTTCACAATTTGGTGCATACCGCCCAATGGATACCACGTTCCGTTTTGCATTTCAGCGAAATTCATTAAGCTGTACATGGCGGGAGTATTCTCTGGCGTTGCACCCAAAAATAGGATTGGAAACTCCATGATTTTCAGAATTTTTTCGTCCTGAAAAAACTTGCGAATGTGAGAAGAAAAAGATTGAAAAACGTCCAATCGGGTTACATCATAAAGCAATTTAACACTCAAAAATTCGCTAATACTTCTAGAAGGTTTCCACACAAAATTATTGATGCCTACGTCATATTTGTATGCCGCCTGACGCATAAATTCCTGGAATTTCGCCCGACTTCCCGCTTCCATGGATTCAAATAAGTCGCCTAATTTTTCGATTCCTGCGGGTAAATTAATCGTTTCATTACCTTCCAAAATAACGGCGTAGGACGGGTCAAGACGTACTAAATCGTAGTAATCAGAAACTTTTTTTCCAAAAGTTGCGAAATAATTTTCAAAAATATCAGGCATCCAGTACCAACTCGGACCCATATCGAAAGTAAAGCCTTCTGCCTCAAAAACCCTCGCACGACCACCTGCCACACTATTTTTCTCTAAAATGGTAACTTCATGCCCTTTGTCTGCTAAACTCGTAGCCGCCGCTAAACCCGAAAATCCCGAACCGATAACTATTACTTTCATGTATTTTTAATTCCTTATTATGGATAAATATTTAACAAAGATACGTAGGGTTTGTTTTTGAATTGAGATAAAAAACACATTTTGAGCTATCGTAATTTAATAAAACAAAAACCCCACAAGATTTAAAATCTCATGGGGTTTTATTTTTTTGTAGCAATTCACTAAATCACAAATCACTAACTCACAAATAATCTACGCCAATGCCGCCTTCAAATTCTCATCAATGGCATCCAAGAAATCTTGGGTATTTAGGTAATGCTCACCCAAAGTAACTTTATTTCCGTGAACACAAATGGCTAAATCTTTCGTCATTTTTCCTGATTCTACCGTTTCAACGCATACTCTTTCCAACGTTTGGCAGAAGTCGATAAGTGCTTGATTGTTGTCTAATTTACCTCTGAATTCTAATCCACGAGTCCATGCGAAGATAGAAGCGATTGGGTTAGTTGAAGTTGGTTTTCCAGCTTGGTGATCACGGTAATGACGGGTAACTGTTCCGTGAGCCGCTTCTGCTTCCATCACCGTTCCGTCTGGTGTAATCAAAACTGAAGTCATCAAGCCTAATGAACCAAATCCTTGCGCAACGGTATCCGATTGAACGTCTCCGTCATAGTTTTTACAAGCCCAAACAAAATTTCCGTTCCATTTCAAAGCGGAAGCTACCATATCGTCAATCAAACGATGTTCGTAAACGATTCCTTTCGCATCGTAATCTGCTTTGTAATCTGCTTGGAAAATTTCTTCAAAAATATCTTTGAAACGACCATCGTATTTTTTCAAGATGGTGTTTTTTGTTGATAAATATAATGGCCATCCTTTGCTTAATGCCATTTTGAAACATGAATGAGCAAATCCACGGATTGATTCATCCACGTTATACATTCCCATGGCGATACCGCTCGATTTGAAATCATACACATCAAATTCTTGAACTGTTCCGTCAACGCCTTCAAACTTCATCGTCAATTTTCCGGGACCATTTACCACAAAATCAGTTGCACGGTATTGGTCACCAAAAGCGTGACGACCAATCATGATTGGGGCAGTCCAGTTGGGTACTAATCTAGGAACGTTAGCACAAACGATTGGCTCACGGAAAACAGTACCGTCCAAAATGTTACGAATTGTTCCGTTGGGTGATTTCCACATTTGTTTCAAATTAAACTCTTTTACACGAGCTTCATCTGGTGTGATAGTGGCACATTTGATCCCTACACCGTACTTTTTGATTGCTTCCGCCGCATCAATTGTTACTTGGTCGTTGGTTTCGTCACGGTATTCCATGCCTAAATCGTAGTATTTAATATCTACGTCCAAATATGGAACGATTAATTTATCCTTGATAAATTTCCAGATAATTCGAGTCATTTCATCGCCATCAAGTTCGACGACGGGGTTGGCAACTTTAATTTTTTCCATTTGTGAAATTATGCTATTGTTTTTAGTGAGATGAGCGGTTAAGCCCTTTTTGGTTAAACGCTGGTGTTTTGACCAGTTTTAATTTTCCGCAAAGGTACGGAATGAATTAATACGGTGTAAAGAAGATGTTAATTATAACAGGATTGCAAATCAAAAGGTGATTTTTATCCTTATTTAGTTAATTTTGTTTGGTTAACCTTACCATATATTTGCCCAATTTCAAAACTATCTAAGAGTATATAAAACACTAGTAAACAATTGAACATTTATAAATGACCTTTCTGTATGATGTATTTGATTAAATGTTAAATTTTGCCAAAGAACATAGAATGACCGAAGAAGAACTGAAAGAAGTCATTACTCATTTACCTTGCTATACAGGCTGGCCAAAAGCCATGACTGCGGTGATGATAGCAAAAGAAGCGTTTGAAAATGAAAAATAATTTGAATCAACCCAACCTTGATATTTTTAGTAGAATGCTTGCGGGTGGACTAATCCAATTTTCGGACCCTGAATATCCAAAAATATTTGAAGCAGTTTCACAGACAATCAATTTATCGGTTTCACTAAACTCTTCCACAACTATTGAACAAATTAGGGAGCGATTAAGTGAAATAATTGGGGTGAAAATTGATGACAGTACAACCATTTTTACCCCATTTCATACCAATTTTGGAAAACATATTCAGCTTGGTAAAAATGTATTTATCAATCATGCCTGTACGTTTTTAGACCTTGGTGGAATTATTATTGAAGACGATGTACTCATTGGACCCAAGGTTAGTATTATTACGGAAAATCACCCAGTAAATCCAAATGAACGTAAAATGCTCGACCTAAAATCGGTAATGATCAAGCGAAATGCGTGGATTGGGGCAAACGCAATAATTCTGCCAGGTGTAACTATAGGCGAAAATTCAGTCGTTGCAGCCGGTTCTGTAGTCACGAAGGACGTACCGCCTAATTACTGTGCAGCAGGAATTCCAGCCAAGATTGTTAAGAAAATTTGAAGTATGAAATCTCTATTCTTGTTTGCAATATCCACCTTATTTTTTACTCAAATAACAAATCAAAATAGTCCTGTAATACGAAGTAATCCCTAGTTGCATGGTAAAATGATTAGCAATAAAATGAAAATAAAAATTGGGTCAGAAATTTTCATGGCAACCTTATATGATAATGAAACAGCTTCGACATTCAAAACGATGTTACCCTTAACTTTAACCATGTATGAACTAAATAGTAATGAAAAATACACTAACCTTCCAACGGACTTACCAACAAGTACCGCTGCGGTTGGAACTATTCAGGAAGGAGATTTAATGCTTTGGGGGGCGAATACTTTGGTGATTTTTTACACAACTTTTAAAACCTCCTATCAATATACTAAAATTGGACACATTGACAAGCCTCGTGGACTTGCTTCATCAGTTGGTTCGAGTAATGTAACGATTTCATTTGCATTGGAATAAATAAGCCAATTAAATGAGCCTAACATTCATGCTACTCTTCGCTGCTAAACAAATTATCGGCTGAATAAAAATACTTCAACCAATAAAAAATTCATTCTTGGTATTGTTTCCGGGCTTCACGAATGATTAGTTTTTAGCTGATATTTTTATGGTCTGTATGCAAGTCAACCCATTTAGAAATAATAGGAACTACCAACAAGCCAGTAGGAACAGCAATGCAACAGCCCACCAAAAAATCATTGAACCAAAGTTTGAAAAAATTAACGGAATATCCTGAATGTACCCATAACATTCCGCCAGTCATGACCACAGTCATGGCGATGGAAACAGAAATGTTAGAAAAAAGACGAGCTTGGGACTTTGTGAAATGTATCATAATGTTGTAAAAAAAGTCTGCGAATGTTTTAGGTTCGCAGACTGTAAAAAATTTATTTAATTTCTGGTCGGCTGTGCCATTCGTGGAACAAGCCACTTGGGTCTCTATCCGCTCTAATTTGTTGTATTTTTTTCAAATTAGCATCTGATAAAAATGGGGCAGTTCTTTTGTGTAAGCCTTCATCAGCCAATTGAATTCCTGTACTCATGTGGTTCATTTTACTCATCATCGAGGCAGCCCAATCGCCATACTTTGCCGTATCGCTGTCATTTTTCCAAATGGTATATAAGGCAATGTAGATATCATCTTCATTGGAGTAGGCCATATCGGATTTTATTTGCCCCGGATGCCAATTAAGCCAAAGCATGTGCGAAGGAGCCGGAGGTAAGGTTCTTGCGATTTCTTTGAGGTAAGGCATTAAATCTTCCAATGGAGCGTGCGTCCACATATTATCTACCCCATAATGATGGTTTTCTGGATAATGGGTCATTACTGATTTGTATAACATTTCAATTCCGGGATCTAAAGCTGGCGTAGCAATCAAGGCTTTGCTTTTAATTGGACTATTTTTCATGAATGCCATTGCTTCTTCAAATTCGTCTCTCGTATAGGCAAAAATGGGAGCAGCCGCTTCTATGCCAGGGCCAAATATTCCAGCCATTTTGTTGCTCATGATCATCTGAAACTCAACGGCTTTTGGAATGCTTGGTCCGACTTCATAGGCCCAGCTATACACATCTTCCAAATGTTTCATATAAAATTGATGGGCGATGATGGCTCTGTATTTTGGTAGTGGATACAGCTTTAAATGAAAACGAACTATTACGCCAAAAAAACCGCCACCTGCTCCACGTGCCGCCCAAAACAAATCGGCGTTTTCACTTTCATTGGCGTGGATGTATTCGCCATCGGCAGTAACTAAATCTATTCCAATCACACTTTCACAAGCAATTCCTAATTTTCTACCGTTCCAACCATATCCACCTTGCAATAGGTAACCCCCAATGCAAACACCTTTACAATGCCCCGCCGGGAAGAAAAGATTATGCTCATACAATTCCAACATCAACGTACTTCCGCCAACTCCTGGCCCTGCGGTTGCGGTCAATTCGTTTACATTCACTTCAAATTGATTGAAGTGCTTCATCATAATCAAAATGCTATTA
>JBBAKZ010000015.1:0-17936 GCA_040403275.1 Arcicella sp.
AAGAACTAAGGCTGCTATCTTACAATTCCAAAAAGATAAAAACTTAGCAACAGGTAATTATAGAAGCATTGAAACGTTGAAAGCTTTAGAAGTAATTCTTTAAGACTTTTCATTTTTCTGTAAAAAAAGTCCTCAGAAATTTCTGAGGACTTTTTTATGGTTAATTTTTTTATGGTTAAAATATTCATACCCAGTAAATTAAAATGGTTAACTTGCTAAAAAATAAATTTTGGTTTGATTGTTGTCATACGCTAGTCTAAACTAACTTATCATGATAAAGAAATTTTTAATCGGAGCTTTTTTATTAATTTCCGCAGAAACACAAGCCCAAGATATTATTTCAGCTTCGTTTTTTACCGGAAGTTATCAGGATTTATTGCAGGAAGCTAAACGCTTGAAAAAACCAATTATCTTAGATTTTTCGGCCTCTTGGTGTGGACCTTGTAAGAAAATGGAGCGAGAAACGTACTCAAATGAATTGATTGCTTCAATGATTAGTTTGAAATATTTTGCGTATAAAGTTGATGCGGATGATATTGATGGATTAGAAATTGGGGAAAAATATAAAATAACCCAATTTCCAACAACGGTATTTTTAGATCATAAAGGAAAGGTTTTGGGACGTTTAAAAGGTTTTTATCCACCCGAATATTTTATTAAAATATTAGAAATGATTAAAAATAAACGAAGGAGTACATTTGGGAAAGAGGAGGATTTTGATCGTTTGATAACGAGTTTATAGCGAGAAAACCCTGATAGACATTAAATTCGAAATAAGGAATTGGCTATAATGACGTAAATAACAATTAATTTTACTCTATATTTATTGTTAGCAATAAGTTTTGGTAATTGTTAGATTTAACAATTCCTTAACATTGAAGACCTAAAGTCTATCTATTTTTGTTCTAATTGACTTTGTAAAAATTGCTTAATAACATTTACTTTATTGGTAAAATGCTCGAAAAGCTTTTCAATTTAGTATTTTTGCAAATAAATACTGCTTCTGTATATTCACAAAATTGCTAATCAATATTAAAAATGTTCGGACTCGATACATCGCTTTTTATTCTTCTTTTTCTTTGTTTATTTTTAGCTTGTGCTTTTGAATTCGTTAACGGATTTCACGACACAGCCAATGCCGTTGCAACGGTTATTTATACAAACACTTTGAAGCCCACTCAGGCAGTAGTCTGGTCTGGATTGATGAATTTTTTGGGATTACTTACTGGTGGAGTAGGCGTAACCATGTCAATTATTGGATTATTGCCTACTGAACTACTCATCGACCCTAATGTTTATCACGCCATGGCATTGGCATTCTCGATGTTGATTTCTGCCATTATTTGGAATTTAGCAACTTGGTATTTTGGTATTCCAGCTTCTTCTTCTCATACGCTAATTGGTTCAATTATTGGTATTGGGATTGGCTACGCATTATTACCTGAAAACAATAAAGGGATGTCAACCGTAAATTGGGATAAAGCTATTGAAATTGGTCAAGCATTGTTGTTATCGCCACTCTTTGGTTTTGCCGTTGCTATTGTGTTTATGTATATTTTACGAAAATCAATCAGTAATAAAGATATTTTCAAAGAACCCAAAAAAGATACGCCTCCTCCGCTATGGATTCGAGGTTTATTGGTTATGACTTGTACTTTGGTGAGTTTTTTTCATGGACGTAATGATGGGCAAAAAGGCATTGGTTTGGTAATGTTGGTGCTCATTGCTTTTTTACCCCATTTTTTTGCTATCAACACAGAAGTTGACCCATTTAAATTAAAAAAAGAAGTATTGACCGTTCAGACAATATTTGCTAAAATTGATACCAACAAGCTTTCTTCAACTGAAAAAGAAAGTTATGCAACTGTTCTGAAAGGAACAAAAAGCCTAAGTGTGATTTTTGACAATAAAATGCTAAATGCCAAGAACTTAACCGTTGAAACGAAATTGGAAATACGGAAGGATGTGTTAAATATCAATAAGCATTCAAAAAAATTAATGGAAAGTGATGCAATAACGTTAAGTTCAGACGATAAAAATGCCCTAAAAAATGCCACTTCCGGTAAAAAAGCACCTTTCTTTACGCTAGGAAATGCTAATAGTGGATTATCATCATTAACCGATTTTGCTCCTCAATGGGTCATGTGGATGATTGCCTTGTCATTAGGTTTAGGAACGATGATTGGCTGGAAACGCATCGTGGTAACAGTCGGGGAGAAAATTGGGAAACAGCATCTTACTTATGCGCAAGGTGGTGCGGCAGAATTAGTTGCCGCCATTACGATTGGTTTATCAACTGCTTATAAATGGCCAGTTTCAACTACGCACGTATTATCTTCGGGTATTGCGGGTTCGATGGTGGCTTCAAAAGGAATCAAAAATTTACAGGGCGGAACGATTAAAAACATCGTGATGGCTTGGGTACTTACATTGCCTGTAACTATTTTATTATCAGCAACCATATTTTATCTACTGCGTACAATTTTATCATAAATTTTATTACAAACCAATATCGAAAATCTTAAGGACAAGAACAAAGGCAGTTAGAATCATCATTTCTAACTGCCTTTTGTTTTTTGTAATTATTCTATTTCTTTAAAGTTGTCTCAAAAAGTTTAAAAATTCGCTTGTATTCATCCATCCAAGAGGTTGGCTCCACAAAACCGTGGTCTTCCATGGGATAAGAGGCTAATTCCCAGTGTTCTTTTCGGAGTTCAATGAGTCGTTGCGAAAGCCGAACCGCATCTTGATAATGCACATTTACATCCACCATTCCGTGACAAATTAATAGATTTCCCTTCAAACCCTCGGCGTGGTAAATGGGAGAACTTCGTTGATAAGCAATGGAATCTGCTTGGGGCTCGTTCAAAATATTAGCCGTGTAAGGATGATTATAAGCCGCCCAATCCGTTACGGGACGTAAAGCAGCACCCGCCGCAAAAACATCGGGTTTGGTAAACATGGCCATCAAAGTAATAAATCCTCCGTATGAACCCCCGTAAATACCAATTTTTTTAAAGTTAACCCCCTGTTGTTCAACCAGATATTTAGCAGCATCTACATGGTCTGTAAGGTCTTTTCCACCCATAAAACGGTAAATTCCAGTCCGCCAATCTCGCCCGTAACCCGCCGAACCACGATAGTCAATATCCAGCACAGTGTAGCCATTATCCACCAACATATTATGGAACATGTATTCTCTAGAATACTGACTCCACCATTTGTGGACATTTTGCAAATATCCCGCTCCGTGAACGAAAATTACGGCAGGTTTTTTGCCTTGCTCACCGGTTTTAGATTCGTAAAGGCGAGCAGAAACATTTTGACCATCCTCAGCTTTGAAGGTGATAATTTCGGGTTCACGCCATTTATATTCTTTGAATTGACGACTTTGTGATTTTGTAATTTGTGAAGGCGGGCTATTTACTTCATTTTCCTGCAAAAATACCTCCCATGGGCGATTTGAGAAGGAATTTAAGTAGGCTAATTTTGTTTCATCGGGCGATAAAACTACTTGGTTGGAACCCGTCATTTTCGTCAAACGAGTCCGAACACCTCCTATTACCGCCAAACGATAAAAATGCTGTTCGCCAAAATGTACTTCGTTGGTGGTGAGATAAAAATTTTGTTTATCACGGGATAATTGAACCGACTGAACTTCAAATTTTCCTTTTGTGAGTTGCTTGCGAATGGAAGTTGCCAAATTAACGGTATAAAGATGCGAATAACCGTCTACTTCCGACTGAAAGAAAATGGTTTGATTATCCGCCAAAAAACCTAACGTTCCTACATTTCCGCCAAAACCAATCCCCGGCCCACCAATCCAAGCCTCGTCACGCTGACGGTCGATGGTTTGTAATTGTTGCGTGGCAGGGTCGAGGCGCATAATCCAGCGGTCTTTATTATCCTGACTTTTCACGACTAAAACGCAATATTTCCCATCTTCTGACCAAACAACATTACTGAAAATTACTTTTCTTGGTTCAAGTTTCTTTTTGGCGGTATCTTTTTTAACGACGAATGATTTTTTTACGTAGTCTTTTAAATAATCAGGCTCGTCATAAATTCCAATGATGGCTTTTGTTAAAACTGGTAAAGCGGTATCTTTTTTGATGTCATAAACCCAAAATTCGTACGACGTTTGGGCAGCTCCCACTTTTGTACGGGCGGGTAAATCCTCCGTAAAACCAGATTCGGTTACGTAACTTGGCACAAAAGCTGATTTCGCTCCCGTTGCTGATTTTGCTAAACGATAAGTGATGTATTTTTCATCCGGACTCAATTGAGGTTCCAAAACGTTTTTATCCTCCACAAAAATCTCTTTGGCTCGTTTTGGTAAATCCGCTTTTTGAATTTTATCACCTTCTTTTTTCTTATCGGAACGTTCCTTTAAAATATCGAAAAGGCTTAATTGGTCTTGTTTTTGCCATTTTTCCTGTTCACTTAATTTCGGTTCAGGTTTCTTGGTACCCGTTTGAAAATTAGTCAATTGCTCGATTTCACCGTTGCTAAGATTAAAGCTAAAAAGATTATTTCCCTTCGTAAAAATGATTTTATCGTCCTTGCTATTAAAACTTGGATTAGACTCCGATTCAACCGTATTGGTAATCTGACGAATCGCCATCGTTCGGCAATCGATCAAAAATAAATCACCATTTTTGGCATATACTTTTCTGCCAAAATCAGTAGAATAATTCCCATTATTTGAAGGCAAAGCTCGACGCACTTGCGGTGCAATTTTAAAAGGTTTTTTCTCAGCTACCGAAGCCCCATAGAGCGAATCAGCTTTGTTTTTGTCTGGATTCCAATTAAAATAAATGGTCTTAGAATCTTCTGCCCAGAAGATATTGGAAGGCAAAGCTCCAATGGTAAATTTTGGATCCTGCATAATTTGCTCAACCGAAAGTTGTTGGGCTTTTATGCTGAAAATCAGGGCGCTTGTTAGGAGGGTTAGTAGTGTTTTTTTCATGGAGTTGGGAAAAGTTAAACACTAAATTAATGAAAATCTGGGGTTTTAGTTTTGTCAATCTTTGACATCTTGAAAATCAGAACGTTATAAAGAGTGGTTTGAGTGTTTTTTTGAATTTTTGATAGATTTTGAGAATAAATAGGGAATAGGAAAGGCGAGTTGTGAGGCTCGCCTTTCTCATTCCCTATTTCACCGTAGGATTCCCAGCTTCCTATCTACTGCAATAGAACTTAATCCACTCTAATATTGCTTCTGCTACTTTTCTATCCTATTATTTGTTGTTTGTGCTATTATTTACTCTTGATAAGTTGCTTCTAATCTACCAGCTTGAAATTTAAAATATAGACCGATTGGAATAGGAATAAAACCTATGCCAGATAAAAGACCAGAAAAACCAATTATCATGCACCACTTGGTATAAAACCTTTTCTCTCTGGCTTCTCTCATTCGCTCAATTCTTCTTTGCTGAGTTGCTTCAATATTTCTATCGTTATAGTTGTGATTAAAATCCATTTTATGTTGTTTGCTTTTTGGGAAAATTGAATATCGAAGAAGAAATAATTGGTAAACAGAAAAGTGCAAAAGTGAATATGGAAACATAAATATCAAAATGTTCTGCATTCTCTTTGTTAACCTCTGAATCAGTCATATTAGCTAACCAACTGCCTTGAAAAAAATGAGTATATAACGATAAACCAAGTTTAATTCCCAAAACACCGATAACTACAAATGCTATGCTCTCTAAAAAGGGATATTTATCCAATAGAGTTACAAACCATTGAGCTACAAATCGCATAGCTAAAATGCCAATAAATACCCCAATGACCACCAGCACTACATTTGGGTTTATACTTACGGCTGCAAAAACATTATCAATAGAAAATGCTAAATCCATCACTTCTACCAAGGCTACCGTAGCCCAAAAAATTCCAATGGAATTTTTAAATAATTTATAAAACCAATTTTCATCTTTATTTAAAGTATCGTCATCCTCATTTGGCGTTGCTTTACTTTTAAAATAATCATACGTTAAATACATAAGATACAATCCACCAAAGGGCTTTAACCACCAAATATTGATAATTAGAGCCGCAAATATTAAACAAACGCCTCTGAAAAAATATGCACCAATAATGCCATATTTTAATGCTCTACCTTGTTGTTCTTTTGGTAAATCTCTTACCATTGTTGCTAAAACGGCAGCATTATCAACAGACAAAAGCACTTCGAGTAAGGTGATTATTAGTATGGCTGTAAATGACTCAGTTGGATGTGAAGTAATCCACAACCAAGCATCTGGAAACTTTCCAAAAAAATCTTTACAATACTGTACTATAGACTCCATGTTTAATGTTTATTTTAATAGGACTTCCTAATTAAGAAAGCCCTATTTTAATTTAAGAATTTGATTTAATAAACGCTCTTAATGACTCGGGCATAGTAGTTGATTTCAATAAAATTTCTTTGAGTAAAACCTTTTCAATGATGTCTATTTGTCCATCGCCTTGCAATTTTTTTAAAAGCCATGCTTCTTCTGAATCATCTATTTCATTTGGTGAATTTTCATCATCAAGCAAATATGCTATAATGGCTTCTACAAAAAGCTGACTCCAAGATTCATCATTCTTATTGCCCGAAACTGCATTATTCAACTCAAAAAGAAAATCTGCTTCTTCTCGGTCTATTTGTCCATTAGCGAATAAAATATCTCGAAGTTGTGTAACTTAGTCAGCATCTATCTTACCATCAGTAAGAATGCTATTTTTCAATTCAATAAGTTCTGAATTCATTTTTTTATTATTTAAAGAAAGCGTTGCATAACAGTTTGAACTGTTTCTTGTAAAGTACGGTCACGGGTAGGTTCTCCAATAGTTTCGAATTTCCATTGGTCATTACGTTTATAAAGTTTCCCCATGACCATTGAAACGTGTCCTGCAAATTTTGGCTCTTTTGAAACATCAAATTTAGCAAAAATAGACTGTACACGATCGGGTGTACCCTCATATAAGCGGATATGTGCAAAAGGAACTATAGCAAAATCATGACCTCTAAAACTATTAAGAATGAATACAATTTTATCAACTCCAGGGCTTAACTTACTCAAATTAAGAGATATGATTTCGTTATCTAAACCATCATCTCCATCTGTATCGCCTACTATATCATCTCCACTATGCTTGATTGCACCATCTGATGACATAAGTTTGCCAAAATATACAATCTCAATCGGTTGATTATTTGCCGCAAATAAAACAGCACTTGCATCTAAGTCCACAGGTTCTTTGGTAGTTCCAAAACCAAAAACTCCTGTCTTTACAATTGCTCCCCAATTTAAACCGACACAAAAATTAGTCAGTTTAGACCCATCATTTTTAACAAGGTCAAGTTTATCCCCTTTGGTTAAATTTAACATGATATAGATTTTGATTAACGTTTATACTTATTAATAATATCTTCCAGACCATTGGCGGAAGTTCCCACAATGTCGCCAAGCGTTGTAAAACGCCATTCGCCATCTTTTAGATAAATACGAGCTACCTCCACCGAAGTTGCCCGAGACGCATCTTCTGACAAGTCAAACTGATATAGAGCTTGATTATTATCTCCATTGTAAAGTCGTACCGAAGCATTTTTTACACGCCCAAAGGTTATAGGATTACCATCTACAGGGTACGTTGTAGCAACAGCTAATAGTATTTTTACCTCGCTTGGTATTTTTGATAAGTCAATAACGATTGTCTCATCATCACCTTCTGCTGCACCTGTTCGTTCATCTCCCGAATGTTCCAGTGCTCCATTATAAAGATTAAGTTTACCCTGTGCATTTTTAGGAGAATTGTAAAATAAGATACTGTCTTGAGCTATCATTTTTTCATTATCTCCAAGCACAACGAGCGAAACATCCAAGTCAGCTTTGATACCATCTTTTTCATCCCAACTTAAACCAATCTTGAATTTTTTAAGACCTGCTTGTTCTTTGGAGAGGTTGATTCTTTCACCTGCACTTACTTTTCTTAATTCTAATGCCATTTTAATAGTTTTTTAAAGTTTAATATTTTATTTAAAGTATTGGGGTGCAATTTCCGTATTTACTATTTTTCATGTAAATTTGAAACTTAACATTTTAGGAACTCAGAATACATAAATTAGACAAATGACAACACTTGGGAATAAAATCAGAGGAATTCGTATCCTAAAAGGACTTTCGCAAGAAAATATGGCGGAAATGTTAGATTTATCACTTAGAGCTTATGGTGATATTGAGCGAGGATCTTCTGATGTTGCTTATTCTCGGTTAGAACAAGTTGCTCAGAAATTAGGTGTTTCAGTAGCTGATATTTTAAAGTTTGGAGAAACAGTTTCTAATTTTTTTGACCAATGCAAAGACACTAATGTGAATACAGGGACAAATCATAATAGTCAAAATAATAATTATGATCAAAGAGAGTTACAGCATCAAATCGAAAAATTACAATTAGAGTTAAAATTATCTAAATTGGAAACAGCCAAGGCAGAGTCAGAAGCGAAGTATTGGAAAGAAAAGTATGAAAAGGAGATAAAATAATTGATGTACTTGAAAATTCTAATACTTAAGATTTTATTTAGTCGTACATAACTATCAGTATATAAAGAGATAGGACGTTTTATCTTTGTATTCACATATACAATCTTGCATATATACAAATCTATATATATGCCCACAAAAAAGGCAAGCCTCACAACTCGCCTTTTCATTTCAACCCCTACTCATAAAACCCAACCCCGCTATCCGCCATTTCCCGTAATTTTGCCGTTGGTTTAAACCGTTCGCCGTAAGTAGCGGCCAATCTATCACATTCCGAAACTAAGGTTTTTATGCCTACGGTATCAACGAATGAAAGCGTTCCGCCTAAATAGGGAGGAAATCCCCAGGCGAAAATTGAACCTAAATAAATCAAATTATTTCCTTCTTAACCATTGCAGAAAGTATAAAAGTGCTTAATTTGTATAAAAATCAGAGAATCTTATGTCAGACCTTATTTTATTTTCCAAATTATCAACACTTCCTCAAAATCTTAAAACTGAGGTCATTGATTATATTGAATTTTTAGAGAAGAAATATAATACTATAAAACCCCATCCAAAAGCAGGTTGTATGAAGGGGACTTTCAAGATGGCAGATGATTTTGATGCTCCTTTGGATGATTTTAAAGAATATATGTAATGAAATTGCTGTTAGATACCCATGCTTTCATCTGGTTTGTTGAAAATGATGAAAACCTTCCTAAAAGAATCAAGACACAAATTGAAGATATTGAAAATGAAATTTTTATCAGTATTGCCAGCCTGTGGGAAATTGCCATAAAAACGAGTCTTGGGAAGTTAGAAGTATCCATTGATATTCCTGCTTTGATTAGCAAGATTGAATCAAATGGATTTTCAATACTCCACATTTTTCCCGAACATACTATTTGTGTTTCTTCATTACCTTTTCATCATAGAGACCCGTTTGACAGAATGTTAATCGCTCAAACTATTACCGAAAAAATTAAAATCGTTAGTAGAGATGGAGTTTTTGAGGATTATGATGTTGATTGTATTTGGTGAAACACAAAAAAGGCGAGCCTCACGACCCGCCTTTTCTTTTCAACCTCTACGCATAAAACCCAACCCCGCTATCCGCCATTTCCCGTAATTTTGCCGTTGGTCTAAATCGTTCGCCGTAAGTAGCGGCCAATCTATCACATTCCGAAACGAAGGTTTTTATACCGACTGTATCCACAAATGAAAGCGTTCCGCCTAAATAGGGAGGGAATCCCCAGGCGAAAATTGAACCTAAATCGGCATCTAAATTGGTACGAATTACGCCTTCTTCTACGCATTTTACGGTTTCTAACACTTGACGATACAATATTCTTGATTTGATGTCGTCAGTTGAGATTTGTTCGGCTCTTACGGGGAACATTTCCGCTAAACCTTCCCATAAATATTTTTTACCGCCTTCTGGATATTCGTAGAAACCTGCTTTGGCTTTTTTGCCCAAACGTCCCATTTCGGTAAATTTTTTGCTGACTTGATAAGTCGAATCATTTTCGGATAAAAGACCATCTTTGACGGCACTTCCAGAGATTTTATAGGCTAAATCCAAAGCAACTTCATCCGAAACGGCTAAAGGTCCAACGGGCATTCCGATTTGTTTGGCAATGTTTTCGATAACCACTGGATTCACGCCATCTTTCAATAATTCAATACCTTCCGAAGTATAAGTTCCGAACACCCTTGAGGTATAAAACCCTCTTGAATCATTCACGACAATTGGCGTTTTACGGATTTTTTTCACGTAATCCATGGCCATAGCCAAGGCATAATCAGAGGTTTCTTTCCCCATGATTATCTCAACCAATTGCATTTTATCAACGGGTGAAAAGAAGTGAATTCCGATAAAATTCGCTGGTTTCGCCGAAGCGTTTGCCAATTTTGAAATTGGTAAAGTAGAAGTATTTGAGCCAAAAACGCCTCCTGTTGCCAATAGTGGCTCAGCATCTTTGGTTACGTCAGCTTTCAATTCCCAATTTTCAAAAACAGCTTCGATGATTAAATCTGCCCCGTCGATTTCGGCGTAATTATCCGTTGGTGTAATCAAGTTCAAAATTCCTTCAGCCTTTAAAGAATCCATTTTTCCTCTGGAAATCGCTTTGTCCAAAATCCCTTTTGAATAGGCTTTTCCTTTCTCGGCAGCTTCTATCGAAACGTCTTTCAACACGACTTGAATTCCAGCCATTGCCGATACGTAAGCGATACCCGCACCCATCATTCCCGCACCCAAAATACCCACTTTTTTGACATCGGTTTTATCAATTCCCTCCGGACGACCAACGCCTTTATTAACTTCATTCAAGCCGAAGAACATGGTGCGAATCAAGTTTTTGGCAACCGACGAATTTGCCACTTTTACAAAATGACGAGCCTCGATAACCAAAGCTCTATCAATATTTACCAAAAGCCCTTCGTAAACGCAAGACATGATTTCGATGGGTGCAGGATAATTCCCCTGCGATTTTCCCATAATCATGGCCGTTCCACCCATCATTAATTGTAATCCTTTGGGAGTCAAAATATTACCGCCCGGAACTTTGAAATTTTCTCTGGCTTGAATTTTTCCCGTTTTCTTATTCACTTCATCCCAAGGCTGAATGGCGTTTGGATTTGTATTGATAAAGGCAAAGGCTTTTTCAAACATTTCTTCGGGAGTTTCTGCCAAAGCGTCCACCATGCCCATGCCCAAGGCTTCTTTTGGGGAGATTTTTTTACCTTCCAACAACATTGGAGCCGCCATTTCCATCCCAATCATGCGAGGTAAACGTTGGGTTCCACCACCGCCCGGCAACAAGCCAATCGTTACTTCGGGTAAACCAATGACCGATTTTGGCGCATTCAAAGCCACCCGATAATGACAGGCTAAACAGACTTCATAACCACCGCCCAAAGCAGTTCCGTTCATGGCAGCAACCAAGGGTTTTCCGTTGGTTTCCATTTGGCGGAAAAGGTTGTTTAAGCCCATCGAAAGCTTTAATAATTCGGCAGGAGCTTTGCCATTATTTTCCAAAATCATCTTCAAATCTGCCCCAGCAATGAATTCTGGGCGTTCTGAAGTGATGATAATTCCTTTTACTTCGGTGTCTGCGTAGGCTTTTTCCAAGGCCTCGCCCAAAGCAGTAATGGATTCGCTATTCAAAACATTCATTGGCTGATTCGCCACATTGATGCTGAGGATAGCTACGTTATTTTTTATATTATATGAAATCATTGTTTTTATTGGTTCACGGTGAACGGTTCACGGTAAACGGTCTATTCGGTAAACGGTACACGGCTTGCGGTTAATTTTTAGGTAAATGATTCACTAATAATTGTGACTCATTTACCTTTTACCCTTTAACGTGAACCGTTTACCGAAAACCTTTCACCGATTAGTTCACCAAGTTAGATTGTTTTCGAGCTTGAATTAGCCTATAAAGCATTGAAGCAATTTTCTTTGTTTTATCAACTAATTCCATACCCACTTTTTTATCAATAACATTTAACTGAATAGCTAAATATATCTGAGTTCTTAATTCGGCTGCTGATCCTCTGGCGATTTAAAGAAATTGAGCGAATTCTTTATTAGTTTGTCGTTCAAAACCTTCTGCAATATTAGAAGGGACGGAAACAGCTGCTCTTTGCATCTGGTCTCGAAGTCCATAATCTTTACATTCTTTCAGTAAATTATATACCTCTGCAGTCAATCGCATTCCTTCCTTCCAAACCTCCAAGTCCTCAAAAGATTCAGCTTTCATGTTTTTTTGTTTAAATTTCGGTACACGGTACACGGTGAACGGTAAACGGTACACGGTGAACGGTAAACGGTTCACGGTGAACGGTAAAGGGTAAATAGTTCCATAAACGGTTTACGGTAAATTTATGGGTACATGGTAAATTTCCAATACAAAATAAAGAGCTAAACGTCAACCGTTCACCGAATAATTTACCGTTTACCGTGTACCTTTCACCGACTATTTCACCGTGTACCGTGTACCGTTCACCTTTCACCGACTATTTCACCGTTCCCCGTTACACCCTTTCCAGAACCGTAGCAATTCCCATTCCGCCACCGATGCACAAACTGGCTAATCCCGTTGATTTTCCCGTTCTTTCCAATTCGTCCAAAAGCGTCATGAGAATAATTGCACCCGTAGCTCCCAGTGGATGTCCAAGGGCAATTGCGCCACCATTTACGTTTACTTTTGAAGGGTCAACGCCTAAAATATCCATGAACAACATCGGTACTGCCGCAAAGGCTTCATTGATTTCAAATAAATCTATGTCGTTGATATTCATGCCATTGCGCTTCAAAACCTTTTGCGTAGCGGGAACTGGACCGGTTAACATAATCGTAGGTTCAGAGCCACAAACGCCAAAAGCCGTGATTTTTGCTCTTGGTTTCAAGCCCAATTTTTCGCCCATTTCTTTGCTTCCAATCAAAATACCAGCCGAGCCATCCACAATTTGCGATGAATTTCCTGCGTGATGTACGTGATGAATTTCGTTAAATTCTGGGTATTTCATCAAAGCCAAATTGTCCAAGCCCATTTGTCCCATCATCTCACACGAAGGCTTTAATCTTGCCAATGATTCAACGGTCGTTTCGGGTCTCCTGCCTTCGTCGAAAGTTAAAACGTCAATACCAATGTCGTCTTTTACGGCAAACATAGATTTTTCAAAACGATTGGCTTGTTGCGCTAAACCCGCTCTTCTCTGCGATTCAAAGGCATACGAATCTACCATTTCACGAGTGTAACCATATTTTGTAGCAATCAAATCGGCTGAAATTCCTTGTGGAACGAATTTGTGAGCCGCAATCAATTGCGGATTCATCATCATGGCACCACCATCCGAACCCATGGCTACCCGTGACATTGACTCAATGCCTCCCGCAATCATCAATTCTTGCTGACCTGACATAATGTAAGCCGCCGCCATATTTACCGCCTCTAAACCAGACGAACAAAAACGGTTTACTTGTACACCCGCCACCCGTTGGTCGTAACCGGCGGCAATCACAGCCGTGCGAGCAATATCTGCTCCTTGTTCACCAATGGGCGTGACGCAACCCATAATTACATCATCTATTAAACTGGTATCCAGATGGTTACGGTCACGGAGTTGTTCTAACACTTGTTGAGCCAACGACAAAGGTTGAATGTCGTGCAGCGAACCATCCGATTTTCCACGACCTCTTGGTGTGCGGACGGCATCATAAATATATGCTACGTTCATTGGTTAATGAGATTTGATTTTGATTTGTACTTAGCCATTAGCTTTTAGCAATTGGCTTTTAAATTTTACCAAAAGCTAATGGCTAAAAGCTAATGACTTTTTAGAACACGAAAGTAAATAAAAATAGTATGCTTGCATAACAAATTATGAAAATTTTTAGATTATGTTTTGATTTATCAGTAATTTTAAATTTAAAATAATCCCAAATCAATAATCATGAAAAAAACCTTCATCTTATTTGCTCTTACTTCAATAATATTTTTCTCAAAATGTACTCCAAAGAAACCAACAGAAACCGCTTCAACGGATAGCGTTTCGACCATTCCAGCGGTTGCCTTAAAGCCAACTTCTTTGGTGGATGCGAGTAGTAAAGTGGTGGATTTTAAGGACATTACCGCTAAAAGTAAAGTAACTTACATTGATTTTTGGGCGAGTTGGTGTGGTCCTTGTAAGGGGGAAATGCCTTCTTCACAGGCGCTGAGAGAGGAATACGCTGCAAAAGGAGTCAATTTTGTGTATATTTCGCTCGATGAGGATAAAGACGCTTGGGCTTCGGCAAATAAGAATTTTGGGTTGCCTGATGGTTATAGTTTTGTATTGCCAAATCCTGCTGAATCGGAGATTCCTACGAAGTTTAATATCAGCTCAATTCCAAGATATGTGTTGATGGATGCCAATGGAAATGTGGCGGATGACAATGCTCCAAGACCCAGCGAAACGGAAAGAATCAAAGATGCTTTGGATAAAATGTTAAAATAATAATATTTTTCATGAACATTTCTATAAAACGGACGCTTTACAACCAAACCTTTATCTAAAAAACACATGACTAATTTACGAATCATCTTCATTCTACTCGTTGGCTTATTTTTATTCACAACATTAACTATTTCATGTAGCAAAGGTGAGGAGCCCTGCGTGAAAAAAACGTCGTCCCAAGATGCTGACGGTGATGGGAAAGGTAATAAGTTAGTATCGTATGATGCTTGCGACCAGCCTACTGGCTACGTGGCAAATTCAGATGATGATAATGATAATCCAGTAAAAACGCCCGTTTCAATTATACCAGCCAAAGGATACACCACTCCTTCAACTTACCCAAATTTAAAGTCAGTTTGGGCGGATGAATTTGACGGAACAAGTTTGAACGAAACCTTTTGGAATTATGAATTAGGTAATAATAATGGTTGGGGTAATAATGAATTACAAAGTTATAAAAAAGAAAATACCAGTGTTAAAGACGGTTATTTAATCATACAAGCCAAAAATGAATCAGCGGGCAATCAGATTTATACTTCTTCGAGATTGACTACGCAAAACAAATATAACTTCAAATACGGCCGAGTAGATATTCGGGCGGCATTACCTAAAGGTCAGGGTATTTGGCCCGCTTTGTGGATGTTAGGCAAAAATATCACAACGGTAAGTTGGCCAAAATGTGGTGAAATTGATATCATGGAAATGGTGGGTGGCAGTTCAGGCAACGGAAGTGATAAAACTACTTACGGAACGGCCCATTGGGATAATAATGGGCAACACGCTCAATACGGAGGTAATACAAAATTGACTTCTGGAACCTTTAATGACGAGTTTCACGTATTTTCAATCGTATGGGATGCCAAAAAAATCGTTTGGTATTTGGATGATGTCCAATTTCATGTAATCGACACAACACCCGCTGGGCTCAGTGAGTTTCAGGAGGAATATTTTTTCATTATCAATTTAGCCGTAGGGGGTAATTGGCCAGGAAAACCAGATGGGTCAACCGTGCTGCCTCAACATTTAATTGTTGATTACATTCGTGTTTTTCAATAAAAGCTACGTTTAAAATGTGCCAGTGGAAATTAAAATAATTGCTTGAATACCTTTATAAATTTCGCATTAACACGCATTCTATCAACGCTTTATTAAAATTATTAAAAGCTTATATTATTTTTAAAGAAATAGTCAAAGCTAAAATAATTTAGTTTTAACTTCGTTTAATAATTTTTAATTTTTTATCAAAATAATCTAATAATCCAAATGAAAAAATTACTTTTAATCACTATTATTTCCTCGTTTTTTTCAGTTTCTTCTTTTGCGAAAGCAGAAAATTTATCAACACTTGTATCTACGAAAATAGCTGCAATTGCTGATTCTACAGAATTCAAAGAGTATTACGGAAGTTATAAAATGGCTGACAATCAAATGGTTGAAAAAATGAAAGTATTTTTCAAAAACGGCGAATTGCTTGGCGAAGCAACAGGTTATCCACCAACAAAATTAACCCGTAAGAAAGACGATGAATTCGAAGAAAGCAATTTTGGCGCTGTGATTACTTTCACTCGTTTAGATGGAAAAGTAACAGGAATAGAAGTGGCAGTTCAAGGTCAAGAATTAGTTGGAAACAAAGAGTAAAAATTACACTCCTAATACCAAATCTATTTTTGAAAACTCAAGTCGCTGCGATGATTAAACGATTTCAAAACGATTAAATGGTATTAGGAGTTTACCAACTTCTTTTCAGTTTAAACGCTTCAGGTTGGATCTATCTACACCGACACGAAAAACCATTCATCAAATCATTTTCAACTATATTACTAGCAATATTTTAACCTTATGGGTGTGTTAAAAACAGTCTGCCTAATTGGCGCCGGTTCATCTGGGATTACTGCTGCAAAAGCACTTAAAGAAAGCGGAATCAGCTTTGATTGCTTTGAAAAAGGCTCTCAAATAGGGGGGAATTGGCGGTTTAATAACGATAACGGAATGTCATCGGCGTATCGGTCTTTACATATTAATACCAACCGATTGATCATGGCGTATTCCGATTATCCAATGCCCGCAGAATATCCTTTGTTTCCCCATCACAGTCATATTATCAACTATTTCGATGATTACGTCAATCATTTTGGTATTCGTGAAGATATTCAATTTAATACTGAAGTAAAGGAGGTAACTCGCAATGACGATGGTACTTACACGGTTGAAACGAGTAATGGTAAATATTTATACGACAACGTAATCATTGCCAATGGTCACCATTGGAATCCCCGTTTTCCAGAACCTGCTTTTAAGGGAAATTTTACGGGACAAATTTTACATTCTCATTTTTACAAGGAAGTTGAACAGCTAAAAAACAAAGATATTTTGGTGGTGGGTATTGGTAATTCTGCCGTAGATATTGCTTGTGAAGCAGCCCGCACCTATTCAGGGAAAGTCGTAATTTCAACCCGGAGTGGCGCAAATATTGTTCCGAATTGGCTGTGGAGTATTCCCTTTGATAGCTTGGCAAACTCACTTACTTCAAAATTACCGATGGCCATTCAGCGATTATTTTTGAGTACAGCACTTCGTTTGGCGAGAGGAAAACAAGAAGATTTTGGCGTTCCAAAACCCAAGCGTCCTTTATTGAGCGAACATCCTACGCTTTCACAAGATTTATTGAATTTATCGGGTAGAGGATTAATAAAATTTAAACCCAACATCAAAGAATTCAGAGGTAAAACCGTTGTCTTTGAAGACGGAACGGAGCAGGATTTTGACATGATTATTTATGCCACAGGATATAAAGTAACGTTTCCATTCTTGAAAGACCAATCTTTCAATGTTTCAGAAACGAATGATTTTAGGTTGTATAAAAAGGTTATTCACCCCGACTTTCAAGGACTCTTTTTCTTGGCATTAATTCAACCTTTGGGTGCTATTATGCCTTTGGCAGAAGTACAAAGCCAATGGATTGCCAAGATTTTGAAAGGAGAAACCAAATTGCCCAACAAAGAAGCAATGCTAAAATCTATCCAACAAGATAAACAAGCGATGGCAAAACGGTACAAAGAATCGCCAAGGCATACCTTGCAGGTAGATTTTCATCCGTATAAAGAGAGTATTGAGCGGGAGATGAAGCGGAAATTTTGATATTAACAAATTAAGAATTCAGAAATTGATTGTAAAAACTGTTTTTCAATATCTTAAATTGTTAATTATTCATTTTCAACTATCCATTACAATCTGCCATTTATCACAAAAAATCCCATCATTGAACCTCCCTTGTCGTATTTGAGTTTTGTTAAGATAACCAACAATATACTCATTCAATGAACAAGTTAATTATTATTCCCATTGTCACCATCGTATTTTTATTGATAGATTGGTACGTTTGGCAAGCGGTAAAAGTTTCTACTCAGAATCTTTC
>JBBAKZ010000016.1:0-17491 GCA_040403275.1 Arcicella sp.
ATTTATGTTTATTAGAAAATTTACTGAAATCATTCCTCAACGAGTAATAATTATCTTTTTTGTGATTGTATAAAAATTATCCGTTCTCACCCTAACCATATATTCGCCTACGGGTAAATCTGTCAAATCTAATTTTTTAACATCATCAAAAACATTAACATTTCCCATTTTTATGAATCGTCCTGACAAGGTATAAATTTCAATTGTTGAGTTTTTCCAATCTATTTTTGAATCTATGTTGATAATACCACTGCTCGGATTTGGATAAATAGACATTCCATTATCGTTATATAATACGAAAGAAAATTCGTTGGAAGGTTCAGAGATACAAACTTTATCGCCATATGATATGGTTTTATAAATATTCTTTGCCGTTACGCTAAATTTTCCACTCTCATTAAAACGGAGAGTACTTCCGATATAATTTGGTTGTTTAGTTCCGTTAAATTGCCAAACGTAGGTACTCGACTTAGGGTTTTCGATGGCAATCGTGTAAGGACTCACTCGAACAATGTTTGAGATTTTTTCAGGAACAGGTTTTACTGCCACAAATAATACTGGCGATAGTATTGATTTACAACCATTTACGTCTGTTTGAAAGGCCCGATATGAACCAGTTCTGTTTACGTTTAAGTTCTGAAAATTATATCTGGTCACGGCGCCATCTTGCGTTGCTACCCAAGTTGGAAAACCCCCATTCACTAAACTAAATTGTAAAACAGTACTTTCTCCTTGACAAAAAACGGTGTCACGAGTGCTTGAAATACTGGGAGTAGGAGGTAGAGCATTTACTCTTATTCTTGTGGCTGGGGAAGATAAAGATACACAGCCATTATTATCAACCGTTTTTACGGAATAATCTCCTGTATTTTTAACGGTAATATTTCGGGAAGTTGAGCCATTGCTCCAACGATAATTTTGTACGCCTTGATTAGACGAACTTAATACAACGTTGGTATCGGCACAAAAAGTCGTGGGCCCATTTGGAACAATACTTGGTGTACTTGGCAAAGGATTTACCGTTATTTTTAACGGGTCAGAATCTACGGAAGTACAACCTTTATCACTGATGGCCTTCACTGTAAAATCGCCCGAAGTCGTAATTCTTATGTTCCGATTAGTTGAACCATTACTCCAAAGAAAGTTGGTTGCTCCTTGATTGGATGACTGTAAAGTAACACTCGAATCTGCACAGAAGACGGTTGAACTATTGGCCGTAATGGTTGGTTTTGGCGGAACAGGCTTAGAAACAAGTGTCAATGGCGTAGAAAAACCAGTTTGGCAACCAAAATCGCTAATGGTTTTTACTGAATAGGTACCCGAGGTAGTTACCGTAATTTCGGATGATTTACTACCGTTACTCCATTCATAAATGGCGGCATTATTAGCTTTTAAAACGGCTTTATTTCCCTCACAAAAATCAGCGGCACCTGTGGCAGTGATGGTTGAAATAGGAAGATTACTACCTTTGAAAGCAATGGCTGGCACTTGGGTTACGTTACCTAAAGCATCACGCATTCGAGCAAAATATTGTCGCCCACCTTCAACGTTCAAAGTAACTTGTTTTTGAGTTGAAAAAATGCCATTATCAAATTCAAGCCCATTATTCGACCACTGATAATTCAGGTATTTATTTCCATCTTTATCTGTATCCGGGAGCGTAACATCTACTCTATTATCTCCACAACTGAAAGCTAAATTAGGATATTCTACAGGAATATAGGCCGTTGAGGTTTGGAAAAAAGCATCAGTTAAAGAATTATTCCAAGCATCCGCTAATTGAGGTAGTCCAGTGGTAAAATGTACACGGTCTTGCCTATCAAAGGGTTGAATAACATCGGTACTTGGTCCTTGGAAAACGTTTGATTGTTGAACAAGTGCTTGTTGAGCTCTTATAATTTTGGGGTCAGTTACGCCGAAGTTGTAGGAAGTAAGTGAAATAACCCAAGCAAGATTATTTTTTCCAGATTCACTACGTGTTTTGTTGATAACTGTTTGAATATTTGACATATACATTTGTTCATCTGATGCTCGATTGAAAGCAAGTGTATTATTAGCATTATCAGATTCACCTTGACACCATAAAATAGCTCTTATACCTAATTCTGGAACAAAATATTTCAGTACATCTGACATATTTTGATAAGGAAGTCGATTGGCATATACGCCTCCAAGATAAGGATTAAGGGTAAAATTTCCATTGGCTGTTTGAGCCCAAGCCGTACTGGTCGTTCCATTGAAGGCAACATTGAAAAACATAACTGGAACATTCAAACGATTTACTAATAATTCTCCTAATCTACCCCAACACCATGCATTTCTACCACGTGGGGCAATTCTAGAACTCGTTTGTAATTGTGAAAATGGAGATAAAGAAATGTAATTTGTTCCACCACTTTCAACATTATTCAAAGTAGAAAGGCAATTGACCCGGTCATTATCAATAAAAACACCTGAAACTGCATCAACTCCCTCCGCATTCGATTGCCCCGCAATTACAAAAACTTCGCCAACCCCCACTCTGTCCACTGAAACGACATCACCGATCATCGTTCCGTTCAAACTACCACGAACTTCTAGTCTATACCAGCCTTGTCTAACGGACATAACCGTATTGAAATTACCATTTAAAGGTAGGGTCTTGATGGTTCTCCAGTCTTGAAAGTTAGTATCGCTGCCTTGGCCCGCTTGTATGGGGATAAGGCGGGCTTCAATTTTATCAACTTGTTTATCGTAGGAACCCGCTACCGTAACGGCAGAGAACCCAAATCCATTGCGTTGATATACCGCCCGATTTTGGGGAGAAGTTAGTTTGATTTGACTGAAAATTAGGTTACTAAAACAAATTAAAATAGGGATAAGTAATTTCTTTTTAAACGCTATCATGAAAATTGGTTTTACTTTTATGAGTTAATATGATGTGTGGAGCGTGGTTAAGTTTAGGTTGTTTGATTTGGCAATATTACTCATGGCATGGATAAATATTAATGACTAACACTCTATTCTAATGCCATGAGTGATTTTGTAATGAACTTTAATTATCTATTAATGCCAATTAATTTTGAAATTCTAAAGGCACTGCTTTCAACTTTTAAAAGGTACATTCCTTCCGAAAAGGAACTTAAATCTAAGATTTTTGGCGTATTTAAAAGGTCAATTTTCCCTTCGTACATCAATCTACCACCCATTGTATAAACCGTGATGGATACTTTATCTAAATCGTAACGACTTTCTAACGTAAATAGTCCATTAGAGGGATTGGGAAATATGGAAATACCTTTGTCATCATAAGATACTAAATCATAATTACTTTCTGCTGAAAAGCAAGTTAAAGGCGTGGTAGTTGATTTTACTTTATAGACATTTTTTCCAACGACTGAATATTTGCCACCTTCAGTAGCTCTAATTAAGGTATCTTTTGATAATAAACTTTTGTCATTGAATTTCCAAGTATATTCATCTGCTGGTTTATCGCTACGTGCCACTAACGTATAAGTTCCTTTTTGAACAATAGTAATTAATTTTGGATTGTCCTTTTTAACCACCTGAATGGCATTTGATAACTTAGAATTACAGTTTTTATTATCAGTTACAAAACTTTTCACTAATTCGGTACCAGTTATTTTTATTGTTGAAGTCAGAGCCGTTTTATCATCTACACTGTTTCTATTCCATCCAAATTTAGTACTGTTATCCGTTGGTATGGAAACCAAAGAAACACTGCTGCCTTCACAAAATACCGTATCTGCTAAAGCTCTAATTTGGGGTGATGCAGGCAATGGATTAACTATGATTGAAACATTATCCGTTGAGCTTTGCGATAAACAACCGTTTGAAGCACGAGTTTGTACTGAATAATTTCCTCCCTTTTTTACCGTAATTACTTGGGTGTCATCACCCGTGTTCCATAAATAACTGGATGCTCCAACATTTGAAGAAGTCAAAATGATGGATTGTCCTTCACAGAATTCTGTTGAACCAGAAGTGGCAATTATTGGTTTTTCCGGGCGTGGTTTTGCCACTAATTTTACATCGGCGGAATAAGGTGAGGCACAAGCATTTTTATCAATTACCCTTAATTTATACGTTGCTTCTCGTGAGGCAGAAAGGTCTTTCGTTGTTGGCAAATTGGCAATGGGTGGCGAACTCGTCCACTCATAAATTGGGTTATCTACTTCGGTTGAACCTTGGAGCAATACACTCGTTCCTAAACAAAAATTCACATCACTTGTTGCTGTTACGATTGGGGCTTTGGGGGGTGTATTGGCTACTACAGTAAACTGTGGAATTTGAATGATATTTCCGTTACTCCGAGTTACTCGAGCAATATATGTACCACTACCTACATTTACACTTCTTGTATTTCCAGGTACTGCATTACCCGTAGACGAATTAAACCAACTGTAAGAAGCATAACCTTCTGGTAATGAAAGTTTTAAAACTCCTGCTGATACACACTCTAAGGAAACCGTTGGAATATTATCTACCAAAATAGGTTCTACGGTTTCAAAAAAGTTCTTATTATCTTCCGTCAAAGCCTTTATCCAAGCATTGGCAACATCGTCTAAACCTTTGCCCGTGAAGTGAACACAATCGGCTCTTTCTCCTCTTTTTGAAACCTGAATATTATCAGTAAATGGTCCTGGGTACATAGGAGCAAGCGTTGGGTCGGATATCGCTTGATTCTGTGCACTCACAATAATAGGTGATGGAGATGGCGGTAAAGTATTGGGATTAGAACAATTTATTTGGCTTGAATAAGAGGTTCTTGCCACTACCCAAGCTAACTTATTGTTACCCAAATCTTGACGAGTTCTCTTTACCAATCTTCTCAAATTATCTAAATAGTTATCAATTGTTACGGGTGGTGTTAATCCTTGTGCAATGGCATCAAGGTTTAATAAATTTTGTGTTTCTCCCTCCATCCATAACACAGCTCTAACACCCAAATTGATTCCGTAATAACTTAAAACAGCACTCAGATTCGAGTACGGATAGCCTGGCACGTAACGATTATTATTAGTATTATCAAACTGAAAATCGCTGGGTACACCAATATTAGGGTTTTCAGCACTTTCACGCCAAACTCTCACTGATGCACCTGCCCAACCTGTATTGAAAAACATGATGGGTACATTGAGTTTTGCACTCAGAGCATCGCCAACTTTTCCCCAATAATAAGGCCCAAGTCCCGTAGGTCCAATGGCCGCTGTTTTTTTGAGTTGTGAAAATTCAATAATAGAAAATTGGTTTAAATCAGCATGAAGGAATGGAAAGTCTGGATAGTAAGTTCTTGGGCTGATGAAATTTGCACAGTTTACACGGTCGTCGGTTGCTCCTGTTTCATTAGCTTCTAACAAAGAACTTCCTCCCGCATTAGATTGTCCCGCAATTACAAAAACTTCACCAATTCCCACTTTATCAACGGTTGTTATATTGCCTACTACTTTTCCAGCTAACGTTCCTCTTACTTCTAATTTATACCAACCTCCTTTTACAGAAAGCGTACCCTTAAAGATTCCTCCTAATGGATTTGGACTTATGGTTGTCCAGTCAATATCAGTTCCTTGCCCTACTTTTACAGCGGTAAGTTTTGCTTGAATTACTTCAACGGGTTGTGAATAACTGCCTGTAATCGTTAATGATGCCTTATTGCTAAGGTCACGTTGAAAAACTTGCCTCAAAACGGGTGATGAAATCGTAATTTGGCTAAACAGTAAATTCGAAGTGCCTAACAATAAAAATAGGAATAAAAATTTCTTTAACATATCCACAATATTTTGGGGTGGGTTAAGTATTTATGTACTAAAAAGATAGACGGATTTTTGAATTGAAACTTGCTATAATCTTCGTAAAAAGTAAGCATAAACTTAGAAAAACCCTACAAAAATACAAAAAGCACCTCAGAAAACTGAGATGCTTTTTGTATTTTTCTTTAAAATCTATCAAACGGTCAAGATTTTAAAGTGTCATAAAACTTAGGCACTGATAATCAGCAATATTCTCTGATTTGTGTCTAATATACAGGTTAATCGGTCTATGCCGCTACCACGTTGAATTTTACTTTGTGCTTCACTTCTTTGTGTAAATCAAGTGTTGCAGTGAATTGACCAACGAATTTCACTTCTGAATCCAAGGCAATTTTCTTCCTATCAACATCGAAGCCTTTTTCTTTCAGAACTTCAGAGATTTGGATCGTTGTTACACGACCGAAGATTTTACCACTTTCACCCACTTTTGCAGGAATGTCAAGCGTAATATCACCGATTGATTCAGCTAAGGCTGTTGCATCCATTTTAACTTTTTCAGCCTTGTGAGCTACTTGCTTGATATTTTCAGCAAGAATTTTTTTGTTTGACCCCGTCGCCATTGTAGCGAATCCTTGTGGAATCAAATAGTTGCGACCATATCCAGGTTTTACGGCAACTATATCATTTTTATAACCAAGACCTACGATGTCAGTCTTTAAGATGATTTCCATTTTTTTATATAATTTTAAGGTCAAAAGAAAAATTACATCGACCTATTAACTATTAATTATTAACTAATAACTACTTCAAGCCGTCAGCCACGTAAGGCATTAAAGCCAAGTGTCTTGAACGTTTAATGGCAGTTGCTACTTTACGTTGGTATTTCAAAGAAGTCCCGGTTAAACGGCGTGGAAGAATTTTTCCTTGTTCGTTCACCAATTTCAATAAGAAATCTGGGTTTTTGTAGTCAATATACTTAATGCCAGATTTTTTGAAACGGCAATATTTTTTGCGTACTACGCTTTTGTCAATTGGTTCGTTTACTAATGTCATGATTTCAAAAATTAAAATTGAATTTCTTTAATTACTCGGCCTTTGATTCGGTTGCTGCGACTGGTTTCTTTCCAATCAAACCTTTCTGTTTACGCTCGTTGTATGAAACAGCGTGCTTATCAAGAGCGGTTGTTAAGAAACGGATTACTTTTTCGTCACGCTTGTATTCAAGTTCCAATTTGGCAATTAATGTGCCTTCAGCTTTGAATTCGATGATGTAATAATAACCTGTGTGTTTGTTTTGAATAGGATACGCCAGCTTACGTATTCCCCATGCGTCTTCGTTAACGATTTCGGCATTGTTATCCGTTAGGATTTTTTTAAACTTGTCAACGGCATCCTTTGTCTGCTGTTCAGACAAAACGGGAGTTAAGATGAATACCGTTTCATAATTACGTAATTCCATTATGATATATTTGATTTTTAAAATTGGACTGCAAAGGTACAGATTTCAGTTTAAAATTCAAAATTGAGAGGAGAAAGTTTTGAGAGACAGGAGATTATGAGAAAACAAACGTTGCGGTCTGTTAAAGTAATAGTTAAAATAAAGATAATTTTCAATGTTCAACGCTCAAATTTCAATGATTAAACATCCCTGAAAATAGAGCATTGAACATTATTTTTTAATTATTATTTCATTTTCAATTTTAACTTCCCATTACTCAGCACGATTTCATCCGTTTTGTCTTGTTTTTTGTAACCGTTGCCTTCGGGCTCGATGTCCGAATCGTAGCCCGTTGCGGCGATTTTGGCTTTGGCTTTGTCCTGCATTTTGTTCATTATTCTTCCAAAACCGCCAAAAACAGTCGCAGTGGCTTTTTCTTTCCAGTACGATCCTGCCAAAGTACAGTTAAAAGTAGCTTCTACCTACCCATCCGTATTCACCTTTGCCTCCACTGTTTCATCATTATTTTGTGATTTCCCCACGTGGTGTTCCATCCGAGGTTCATGGATTTCTTCCACGTATTTTACCACTACGATTCCTTGGTACTTGCCCAAGGTTTCTCCTTTTATTTTGTTTTCTTTCGTTTCGGGTTTGTCGGCGTCTACCACCAAGTATTTGCCAGGAATAATAAGGTCATCTTTGTCCTTATTCCAATTACGCAACCACATTCTGAGGGATTTATCGGGTTTGATGGCATTCGCAGTAATCCACCAATGCGGCCCAATTCTGATTCTCCGAGGTTCGGTTACGAAGTCTTTTCCGTCAATCCCCACACTGAATGAATTGTCGTTAGCAATTTGACCGAAGGAAGTATTTAAGATTAATAATAAAAGAAAAGAGATAAGATTGCATAAATAGTTAAGATTTTACATTTATTGGCTTGATATTTAAGCAGTTAAATTTACAAAATATAACTTGATGAAACGATACCATTTAATAAATGAAAAGGAATGGTTAATAAATGGAAAGTTGTTGTTTAAAAATCATCTCAATTTTGACTAAATCGTAATATATACCCATCGCCTTTTTTGCCTTCCGAAGAAATAAATAAATCGCCATTGGGAGCAAAACAGATGCCTTCGGGTTGACGATACGTTTTTGGATTCAAAGAAATCAAGGCTTCTTTTTGCCCTTTTTCCGATAAAATCAACAGCTTTTTTCCATTTGAAGCAAGGATAAAAGTTTGTCCCGTTTTGGGATGAACTGCAATGCCCGAAGGTCTGAAATCTTTTCCTTTGGCATCGTCTATTACTTGTTCTTGCGGAATAGCAATGTGTTTGAAAAGAATTTTTCTGTCAAAATCGTAGGCATAAACCATTTTCTTATCATCCACCTCTTTTATGCGCTCTTTTGCCACTAAAAGTAAATACTTTGATTTTGGGTCATAGCCAAGTCCTTCGTATTCAATGACTTCTGGTTCTGAACAGTCAATTTCACGTTCAAAAGCCACCCCAATTTTGAAACTTTTTAATTTACCATTACTCTTCAAAACAAAAACTTCTTCGCCTACGACTTCAACGCCTTCGTAATCACCACCTTTGCCAAAAGGATTTTCATCAATAATTTTCTTTTCATTTATATCGTAAATAAAAATTTTGCCTTCCTCATCATTTACACAAATCAATTGATTTGGTTTGTAATAAGAAAGCCCAGAAATTTCCTTTAACTTGTCAGGAAGGTCATATTTCTCAGAAGGGGCATCAAAATTGTAAGGAAGATTAATAGACTGAAATGTAGCATCCTTTTGCTGTTCTTGATTTTTCTTTTTGAGTTCGCAGCCGTAGAAAATGGTTACGCACATAATTAAGAGTTTGAAATTTTTCATAATAATCGGTTTTTTTGAATGAAGTAGGCAATAAAAGTAGTGGACAGTTGGCAGTAAAAAACAAACAGGATTTTTATGGAAAATAAGTGAAAGTCTATTATGCTGCCGTCCATTGAAAACTGATTTACTATTTAATCTTATGAACTTTTACGTTCATATTTTGTTGGAAAAATATGAATAATAAAATAGCACTTATCACAGGAGCAAACTCGGGTGTGGGTTTGGCAACTGCCAAAGGATTAGCAGCTTTAGGCTTTGATTTGATAATTTTGGTAAGAAGTTTAGCGAAAGTCAAAGTCACGCAAGATGCGATCTTACAACGTTTTCCGAATACAAAAATTGACTACGAAATTGCTGATTTAGAGGATATTGATTCTGTGAAAAATGCAGCACTGAATATCAAAAAGCGATACACTAAAATTGATAGAGTAATCAATAATGCGGGCTATTCTCCCGATATAATTGCTTTCACCAAGGATGGTTACGAAAAATCATTTTTAGCCAATCATTTAGGGCATTTTGCTTTGACTGTCAATCTTTTGGACTTGGTAGAAGCATCGGGTGAGGGGCGCATTATTAGTGTTTCTTCGGCTGCGCATGCATTAGGAAAAGTGAATCGTTTTTTGATAAAAAACAATATGAATTTAACGGCCTTCAAGGCGTATGGCGATGGAAAATTAGCTAATATTCTCTTCACGAAGGGCTTGGCAAAGCGATTGTCGGGAAAACCTATTTTAGCATTTAGTCTTCATCCCGGCTTGGTAGGCACAAATTTTGGGGGAAATTTTACGGGGTTCAATAGTTTTTTAGTGAATCTCGCCAAGCCATTTATGATTTCTTCCGAAGAAGGCGCAAAAACCTCCATTTTCTTAGCCACAACGCCTTTAGAAAATATCAAACGAGATAATGGGAAATATTTTGCCAAATGTCAAGTGAAATCTACCAGTAATAATGACATCACTACCGACAATGCCGACTGGCTTTGGGAAAAGAGTCTGGAGATTATGAATGGTTGATAATCTCACGCAAAGGTTTATTTCATGCAAAGTTGCGAGGACGTAAAGAAAAAATGAAAGTTTTGTAAACCAATGCTTTGTATCTCTGCCACTTTGTGTGAAGGAAATATTAAACCTCCAATCGAAAACCTACACCGTGCACATTCGTGAGTTTTATGCTTGGGTCTTGGGCTAAATATTTTCTTAATCGGGTAATAAAAACGTCTAAACTTCTTCCCTTAAAATAATCATCGTCACCCCAAATGGCAATCAATATTTTGTCCCTTGACAATGTTTCATTTTTATGTTGAACCAAAAATTCTAATAAATCAGATTCACGATGGGTTAATTCTAAGGCCTTTTCTTCAAAAATTAACTTCAAGTTTTTCGTATCAAAAGTATATCCACCCAACGAATGAACCGTAATATTTTGAACCGTTTTCTTGCCTGTTCTTTTCAAAATTGCTTCAATTCTCAGGATTAACTCTTCAATGCTAAATGGTTTTGTTAAATAATCATCAGCGCCTAATTTCAAGCCTTTGATGCGGTCTTCTTTTAATGATTTTGCGGTAAGAAATATAATTGGCACATCACTTCCCGTGCTACGAATGTATTCTGCGAGGGTAAAACCATCCATTTCGGGCAACATTACATCCAAAATAAAAATATCGTATGGATGTTGATGGAAGGCTTTTTGCCCCGCTTTCCCCGTAACTTGGAGATCAATTTCATAGCCTTCTTGTTCGAGATTGTCTTTCACTACAAAACCTAAACTATCGTCGTCTTCAACTAATAATATCTTTGTCATTCTGTCTGTTAATTGAGTAATGTGTGAATAGGCACTACTGGTCGAAAAACTATAATTTGACGTGTTGATAGCGGTCTGACTATCGTCTGACCGAGTTTACAATATTCGGTCAGGCGATAGTCAGACCGCTAATCTAAAGAAGGTTTCTTACGAAATATCCGACACAATATTGTTTTTCAAACACTACTTGTATTGATTATTTGCTAATTTAAGGGTTTTGCCTAATATTTACAATTTGTTCAGTTCAATTCTCCTGTTTTGAGTTATCCGTAAAAAGGATATTTATATTTAAACACATAAATTTGTACATTAGAAGTTTTCCCATCACCATTCACCCAAGTTATCATTTATAAAAAATGTTTCAATTAGATCCAAATAAAGAATATCCCAAAAAGTTGTATTCGAGAGCCATTATCCGTTTTCAAGATTGCGACCCTTTGAAGCACCTTAATAATGCCAAATATTTCGATTATTTCTTTAATGCTCGTGAAGACCAAGTCGCTACCGTTTATGAGTTTGATTATAATGATTATTTCGAGCATAATCAGACGTCTTGGGTAGTTTATAATCATCAAATTGCCTATGTTTCTTCGGCTAAAGTAAGCGACCGTGTGAAGATTATTTCTTCGGTAATTTATTACAATGACGATACAATTGTTACGGAATATGTGATGACCGACCAACATTGCCAGAAAGTGCGAGCAGTGCTTTGGACTACCTCAAAATATATTCATGTACCTTCTGGAAAGAAAACGAATCACCAACCAGAAGTAAGTAAATATTTAGAAGCAATATGCCTAGAAGGTATTGATTTTGAACATATTACCCTCAATATGAGAATCAAAACTATCAAGAAAGAGTTGTTGGAAGGGATTTTTATTTAGACAATTTGGACGAATATTACGGTTGCTCCAAATAGTGTTTCGAGAACGGACGAACAATTGAACAGGGCAATCGAAATACTATTTCGAGCTACAGTAAAAAAATGCAACCACAAGAGATTCTAAAACAATACTGGGGATACGATGCCTTTCGGCCACTTCAACTAGACATTATTCAATCGGTTTTGGATGGTCGAGATACGCTTGCCCTCATGCCTACGGGCGGAGGAAAATCCATTTGTTTTCAAGTCCCCGCCATGATGTCGGAAGGGATTTGTATTGTCATTTCGCCCCTGATTGCTTTGATGCAAGACCAAGTACAACACCTCAAAAATCGGAATATTTCAGCCCTTGGTATTTTTTCGGGAATGCACAAAAATCAAATTGATATTGCCCTTGATAATTGTATTTATGGAAATATAAAATTTCTCTACGTTTCTCCGGAAAGATTACAAACAAAAATCTTTATTGAGCGTGCTAAACAAATGAAAATTAATTTGTTGGCCATTGATGAAGCACATTGTATTTCTCAATGGGGGTATGATTTTAGACCACTTTACGCAAAAATTTCCGATTTCCGAAAGTTAATTCCCGATGTTCCTTTGATTGCTTTAACCGCCACGGCAACCCAAGAAGTCAAAACGGATATTATCGAAAAGCTTGAAATGGTGAATCCCCAACTATTTCAACAGAGCTTTGCCAGAGCTAATTTGTCGTATTCTGCGTTCAAAGAAGATGATAAAGAAAGACGTTTGATGAAGATATTGCAAAATGTTCAAGGCTCGGCGGTGGTGTATGTCCGTAATCGTCGGCGCACGCAGGAAGTTTCGGACATGCTCAATAAATACAATATTTCAGCCACTTTTTATCACGCAGGACTAAATTCTGTTGAACGAACCAAACGTCAAGAAAATTGGATAAAAAACCGTGTCAGAGCAATTGTGGCTACTAATGCCTTTGGGATGGGCATTGATAAACCCGACGTAAGAGCAGTAGTACATTTGGATTTGCCCGATAATTTGGAATCCTATTATCAAGAAGCTGGTAGGGCAGGGCGTGATGGTGAAAAAGCATACGCTGTCGCTTTATTCAATCAATCGGATATTGATGGTTTGGAGAAAAATGTTTTGCAATCTTATCCGCCCATTGAATTGATTAGAAAAGTGTATCAATGTCTGGGAAATTTATTTCAGTTAGCCGTAGGTTCGGGAGAATTTGCCAGTTATGATTTTGATTTACTTGAATTTCAAAGACGATTTGAGTTACCGCCGACGGATACTTATTTTGCGCTAAAAATTCTCGAAACCCAAGGATTTATTCAACTTTCGGAGGGTTTTAAAAATACTTCAAAACTCATGTTTAAAGTTGATAATCGACAACTGTATGATTTTCAATTACGTAATTCCAAATACGATTCTTTTATCAAACTATTACTCCGAATGTACGGAGGAGAGCTTTTTGGCACGTTTTTAACTATTTCAGAAGCCAATATCGCCAAAGCATTTTCAATTCCTGTCAAGGAAATAGAAATTTGGTTAGTGACCTTAGAAAAACTTGATATATTGTTTTATGACAAACAAAAAGATAAGCCCCAACTAACTTTTCTAACGCCCAGATTTGACTTGCGTGAATTACCTTTGCAAGAATTAGAAATCAAGAATCGAAAGGAACGAGATATTCAAAAAGCAAAATCAGTAAAACATTATGCCGAACAGCCCAATCGCTGTCGAACGCAATTATTATTAGAATATTTCAATGAAATAACGGATGCTGAATGTGGGATTTGTGATAATTGTTTGAAAAAGAAAAAGCAAAACAAGCTTGCAGATGAAGATAAAGAAGGAGATAAGGCTATTTGCTTTAAAATCAAGCAATTATTGCAAAATGGAGCGATGGGTTTATCTTTAATTACCCAAATAATGCAACCCATCAATCAACCAAAATTTCAAGAAATTATTCGGGAAATGATTGGTCATGAGGAGATTAGATATGATGAGGAAGGGCGATTAAGTTTATAATTCAAAGTTTCCACTTCAATAATAAAAATGTTGAAGCGGAAACCTCGAGTTACAGATTACTCATAAATTCCAGCGGCAACTTTCTCCGTAATAGCTTTTGGGGCAATCCAAGCCAAAAATGCGGCTAATTTATTGATAAACCCGGGAATCACTTCGGTTTTTCCCGCAAACATGGCCTCTACCGATATTTTCGCTACGTCTTGCGGAGTCATTACCACTTTTTCCGCCGCTTTTCTGGCTTTAGCAGGAATATCAGCACGCTCATTGAAATTAGTATCCGTCGCCCCTGGACTTATACACGTAACCGATACCGGCGAATCTTTCAATTCATATTTCAAGGCTCTCGAAAAATTCAAGACAAATATTTTTGTCGCTGCATAAATCGCCATTTGTGGTAATGCCTGATAAGCCGTCGAACTCGCAATATTCAAAATATAAGCTTGCGAATGACGTTTCAACATGGGCAAAAATACCTGACACATCTCCGTAAGCGTAATCATATTCAAATTCATCATATCACGATTTTGTTCAATCGTAAATTTATCAAAATCTCCCGCTGCCCCGTATCCAGCATTATTTACCAACACCGCCACTTGATAATTTTTCTCTTCAACCCATTTGAATACGCCTCTGGCAGCATCTGAAGTGGATAAATCAGTAGCTAAAAAATCGACTCTTACGGCATATTTTTCTTTTATTTCTTTTGCTGTATTCTCCAACTGACTGGCAGAACGGGCAATTAAAATTAAATCATATTTCTTCTTGGCTAATTCATTAGCAATTTCTTTTCCAATACCTTTACTGGCTCCAGTGATGAGTGCGTACATATTTTTGGTTAATATTATGGATATTTTCAACCCATGTTTATTGAAAATCGAGGGTTGAAAATGAATAATTATTTTTATTAATCCCTAAAATTAACAAAGCCCTACCAATCGGCAGGGCTTTGTGTAATGAAATTTCTAAAATTTATTTTTTTGGAGTTTTTGGGGCTGGTGTTGCTGGTGTTTTCACCACTGGCACTGGCGTTACGGGCGTTGGATTCACTAAAGCTTTCAATCCGTCTGGATCTTCGGGCTTAATAGCAATTGCCTTATCCACATTTTCTTGAACTTTTACCAAATCCTTCGTTACAATTGAATTATAACCAGCCAAATATTTATACGTTTCGTATAATTGTTCCTTATTGGCTTTTGTCATATCCACAACTGCTAAAAACTTCTCGTAATGTGGAATCGCCAACCATTTTGTACCCGTAAAATCAACATAACTATTCGTTCTGGCACGATACAAATGGAAAGGGGCAAACTTATCATTGATGGCAATTGCTTTTGCATACATTGAGTCAGCTTTCATTCCTTGACTATATCTTCCCAACGTATCTTCTCTTGGCGTATACGCCGTAACAAAATATTGAGCCATTCCTGCATTATACCAGTCTGTGCTATTCAATGCTTGTTTTTTAACCAATTTCCATCCCATTGATTTTGTGGCATAATCAACTGCTTTGGCATATTTTTTCTGACCATAAGCAATGGTGTACATCGTAGCGTAATGGTTATTGATTGTATCTAAAGGAGCTGCTTTTTCGTAATATATAGTTGCCAAAGAATCCTGTTTCAAACCTTGGTAGGCTTTCGCAAAATATACATTATCTAGATAGTAGGGTTTAACTCCTGCTTTAACCATTTGCTCTAAATTTTCAAGTCCTAATTGTGGATTTCCCAATTCAACGCCTGAATACCCTTTCATTCTGTAAATATCGTTGTCAGTTGCACCCCCTGCCTGAGCTTTTTTAGTAAAGTCCATAGAACCTTCATAATCCTTCGCTAAGAACAATAATTTGGCAGTTTCTAACAAGATTGGAGGAGTTGCCTCGGCTCTATCCACATACTTTCTGAATAATTTAGAAGCATCTTTATATTTACCAAAAATGATATAATATTCACCCATACGCTTATAATACGGAGCGAAAGATGAATCAGTATCATAAGCACTTTGGTAGCTATTAACCGTATATTGATAGTTTTTACCTCTCAAATAAACCACGCCTAAACGGATATATGCTTTGGCACTTTTTCCGGCTAAAATTGCTTGCTCATAGGCCGTTGCTGCAGGACCACCGTCGTTTTTCAACAAAAAGGCATCTCCTTTCACAATTTGCATATCGGCGGTCAAAGGCTTTTTAGTTTTCTCAGTAATCAAATCAATCAAACGAACTGCTTCACCGGAGTCGTTTGTATGCTCATATAAGGTGTAAGCCTCTGCAATACGATACATTACGTCGGCATTTTTCATTTTTGTATCCAACAAAATTTTGTCGAAAGCTGCTTTTGCCCCTTGAGCATTTTTTTCAGCCAACATAATCGTTGCTAGACCTACTGAATTTAAAGGTTGTTTAGGCTCAGTTGTCAATCCTTTTTCAAAGGTTGCTTTCGCACCCGCCAAATCGCCATTACGCAATTGGACGTAGCCTAAATAATACATATTTTCAGCCGTTGGCGATGCCGCCACCACTGCTGTCATTGTTGCTTTTGCCTTTGTTGGTTGGTCTCCATCCACCTGCATCAAGCCTTGCTGAACCGTTTGTCCGTTTACTAAGTTAGTAAACAATAAAACCGCAGCCACCAATAGAGATTTCATTTTTACGTTCATCTTCTTGAAATTTTTTGTATTTTATTTTAATTGTTATTTTAATTATTTCTCAGTATTAAAATATTTACTGAAAACCTATATGATATTTTAATTTTATGATGAAATGCAAAATTAAAATAAAAATTTGTTAATAAAAACCTATCTTTTATTCTTTATTCTAACTTTTTTCAAGTTTTTAACAAATGGATAATTTTAATAATAATTTGCAAATATCTTGCGTATATTACTTTAACGTTCTGACACTTAATTAGTGACAAACCGCTATGAGGTTTAACAAAATATTAACAGTTACTTTAATTTGGGATTGTAGATTTGGGATTGCGGATTTATTTTATGCCCAAATCCACAATCAGAAATCGTAAATCCGAAATCATTTACTTTCCACCTGTCTAATCTGTAAAGGCTGAGTTAAAGGAATCAAGCCATTTTTGTAAACGATTAACTGTCCTTGTTCAAGCGTCATATAATTAACAAAACCCGTTCCCAAGCCCATGTGAGCTTCTCGCAAAATCAACTTGATTTGACGGGTTAAAGGATATTTTTTCAGGGCTAAATTATATCCGAATGGTTGATAATAATCATCTTTAGTTGGATTTGGTTTATTGGCCACCGATAATACATTTATACTTCTAATAAATGTCAAAGAAGTAGGGTCATCGCCATCACTAATCCAATTTGAACCAATTACGCCCATCGCATTATCATGCGTTTTGACATACTCAATTACTTCTTTATTAGACTTTGCGGCAAAGAATGACACTTTCGTTTTACGGTCAATCTTGAAAGTATCAATTAAAAAATTCAAATTGCTTGAACTTGTTCCGTCAAAAACCAACACAATATCATTGCCACTTTTTGCCCATTTTTTTTGTGTACCTTTCATAATTGCCTCTAATTCTTTGGTCGTAATCATCGTATCACGATTAGATTTATTTGTAATTAGAGCAATTCCGTCACCCGCAAACTTATAACTCTTATATCTAAAATCGTCTCTTTTAAAGGTTTCCTTTTCAGTGGCATTTAGTTCTCTAGCAATTATGGCCATACGAGCCTTTTCATTC
>JBBAKZ010000017.1:0-15006 GCA_040403275.1 Arcicella sp.
GGGATTCTTCTAATAACTGATTACTATTAACTAATAACTGTTCCGCATAATCTACTAAAATAAAAGCAGCCAAATTCGTAAGAAGCGTAACAATTAGATAAAACACAACGCTCGTAATGCCCAATTGCGACATGGTTACCAAGCCAATTAATATAAATCCTGCATGGGCAATCGTTGAATACGCCAATAATCGTTTGGCATTATTTTGCCACAAAGCCGAAAAATTTCCAAAAGTGATGCTCGCCATGGCTAACACAGCCGTGATGGTTTGAAGATTGTTGGGTACGGCAAAATAAAACCTAATGGCCACTAAAAATGCGGCAATTTTGGGTGCTACCGAAAAGAAAGCAACCACGGGCGTAGGTGCAGATTCATACACATCTGGTGTCCAAATATGAAAAGGAGAAGCTGATATTTTAAACATAAACCCACTGATAGTCAGCACGATAGCAACCATTAAAGCAACAGTATCAATCTGATAAAGTCCTCTTGAAAATTCTGGAGAAGTGATGTCTAAGGTTCCTGTCATGCCGTATAAAAGTGACATTCCATAAAGCATCACCGCTGATGCAGAAGCCCCAAAAAGCATATATTTTAAGCCACTTTCCGTACTTTTTCGGGTTTTATTAATCGTGGTGAGGAGGTATGACGAAACAGAAACGATTTCAATCGAAAGATAAATCATCAAAAGATTAACCGACATCGTCATCAAACAAAGCCCAATGACCATGCTGATTAATAGCGGAAAAAATTCAGCAACAAATTCTCTTTTTGTAACGTATATATGAGCAAGAATAAAAAAAGTGGAAAGTATAATTAAGAACTTAAATAAAATGGCCTTTAAATCCAACACCAGCATTCTATCAAAGAGGAAAGAATCCTGCGTAATCGAATACTGTTCTGTTATTTTATAAAGAACAATAATTACTGAAATCAAGCAGAAAATAAAAACAATTGCACTTGTTTGAGTGGAATTTTTAACAAACTTTTGCTTATTTTTTTGGTCATGATACAATACTAAATCAATCAATATCATCCATAAAAAAGAGATGGACAGAAGCACCTCTGGTAAGAGTGCATCAATACTTTCAAGGATTTTTTTAAGCTGTTCTGGAAGATATAAGAGATTAGTCATTATTTTTCTGCATAAACTTTCTACATTCTACTTTTATTAGTATTTTTGGCTAAATTTTACAAAAATACATTTATGGGTAAGAATATATGGTTCTGGATAATACAATTTTGTTGTTGGCTTTTTATTTCATTCATTGCATTGACTTATGGATCTTTGCAAAATAGTGGAATTGATAGTAAGCTTTTATTTTTTGTAACTTATTTTCTTGTAGGTTTTGCATCTGGATATATTTATTATCTTAACCTTGAAAGAATTAATCCTGATGAAATTAGCACTTTAGAAATTTCACTATATCCTCTGGTAGGGTGTTGTATTATTGGCGTATTCTTCACAATGATTGATTATTCTGTGGGTGGTTTTAAACTCCCTGATACTAGATGGAATATATTTATGATTTATATAGAAAATATTTGGTTAGTTATTCCGTACTTTTTCTTCTGTCATTCATATCATTTTGCAACAATTTATCAAGATAGAAAACAAAGAGCAATCATTGCGGAAAATCTTTTGCAAATATCCGAATTAGAAAATCTTAAAAAGCAATTAAATCCACATTTCTTATTTAATGCCTTAAATAGCATCAAAGCGCTTACCCTTTTTGATAGCGTTAAAGCCCGTGAATCAATTATTCAACTATCTGATTTATTGAGGCTTTCCCTTAATTTAGGCGAGCAACAACGAGCAACATTGAGTGAAGAATTAAGTTTAGCCAAAAATTATCTAGCACTCGAAAAACTCCGTTTCGATCATCGGCTTTCGTATGAATTCAAGATAGATCATGATTTAGAGAATGTTTTAATCATGCCCATGTCATTGAATACTTTGCTTGAAAATGCGGTCAAACACGGGATTGGGCAGTTAAAATCGGGTGGAAAGATTATTATTTATGCCTCAACTGAAAATAATTTGATTACCATAAAGGTTGAAAACTCAGGATTCTTTGATCCCAAACCTAAAAGTCCTGACGGAGGAATTGGTTTAGAAAATCTTCACAAACGACTAGAATTGCAGTTTGGCAAACGAGCTACTTTTACGATAGAAAACCAAGATAAAATGGTTGTTGCTACCATTAAAATGCCATTTTAGCAGTTTGATATTCGTTTTTCATTGTTTGTAATTTCAACGAATATTGGAAATTAAGAACGAAATATCAAATGCCAAAGTCCAAAAAACGAACATCAAACATCAAGAATCAAAATAGTTTTATCAATTCTGCTAAAGAAAGATTCGTTACATCAAAAACCAAATGGGGAAATATTCCGAAAATCAACGCTAAAATTGCTAAGGGATAAAGCATAATTTGCTCTCTTACTGTCAAATCTTGCAAGGTTTCCTCGTATTGTCTTACCCAAAATTTACCGAAAAACATTCTTTGTAAAGTCCATAAAAAATACGCTGCTCCCAACACCAATCCAAAGGTTGCTAAACCAGCTAACCATCTGGGAATCAGTGGACTATTGAATCCACCCATCAATGTAAAAATCTCTCCGATGAATCCTGAAAAAGCGGGCAGACCCAATGAGGCAAAAAAGGCAATGGCAATCATGAAGGTGAATAAGGGCATCTGACTCGCCAAACCTTGATAAGAGTCGATTCGGCGGTCTTTAGTTCGTGAATACAACACGCCAACCAATAAAAATAACATGACAGAAAGAATTCCGTGCGAAAACATTTGGTAAACCGCCCCGTTGAAACCTTCGCTCGTAATTGAGCCAACGCCTAACAACACAAAACCCATGTGCGAAACGGACGAATAGGCAATCATTTTCTTTAAATCGTTCATCGCCAAAGCGTTGAAAGCTCCGTAAATAATGGACAAAACGCCAAAACCAACAATCCAAATAGCATATTGATTGGCCACTTCTGGAAAAATGGGATAGGCAATTCTTAAAAATCCGTAACCTCCTATTTTCAAAAGAATGCCTGCCAAAATTACTGAAACGGGCGTTGGGGCTTCTACGTGCGCATCGGGCAACCAAGTATGAAAGGGCACAACGGGCAATTTTACCCCGAAACCTATCATCAGAAAAATAAATGAAAGTGAGCGTAAAGAAATGCCCGAAACTTTATTTTCCGAAAAAATATTCAACCACGCCCCTGGAACAAAATTGCCTTGGTCGGGCATAAATCGCAGGTCGAAAGTATGGACAATTGACTGAGAAGGCAATTCGCCGTTGGCCAATAAGCTTTGTGTCTGCGAAATAATTTGTGGCGTAATGTCAGAAGCTGAGTTTATTAAACCCATTTGCACCGCAGTTTCCACGGGATCAATCACGGAAAGGTACAACCCAATCATTACAATCAAGATAAAAATCGAGCCGACCAGCGTGTAAATAAAGAATTTGATGGAAGCATATTCTCGACGAGGACCTCCCCAAAGTCCAATCAAAAAGTACATCGGCAAAAGCATAAACTCGAAAAACAAGTAGAACAGGAACATATCCAAGGCGATGAAACAACCAATAATTGAACCCGATAATAGTAAATACAACGAAAAATATCCCCTTGTTTTATCCTTAATTTCAAAAGAAGAAATCGCTCCAACAAACATCACAATACCCGTCAGCAAGACCATTGGCATACTAATTCCGTCCACGCCCAAAAGGTAATCAATTGAGCCAATGCCTAAATTTCCGAGTGGCAAAGTAATCCAATCGTATTTTTCAAGAAACTGATAATCAGCTACTTGTCGGTCAAATTGAAAATACAAAAATACACAAAGTATTAGTTCTACTCCCGTAATGACCAGCGTAACCCATTTAAAATAAGGGACAAATCGTTCGGGCGTAAACGCCAAAACAAGCGATGCGAAAATGGGAATAAATATGAGTAATGATAAAATGGGCATTTTTTATAATGTTGTTTGAAATCTCGGCTTTGTCATTGCGTTCGAAATGACAAAGCACAAAAATCATGTTACCGATAATGTAAAAACTAATAATCCAATCAATCCCAAAAATGCCAAGGCAACGTACAATTGTACTTTCCCCCCTTGCGCTGAACGAGTTATTCTGCCAATAATTCCGGCCGAATACGCAGCTCCAGTAGGAATTCCGTCCATAACTTTGTCATCAAACCATCCGACAATTTTGGCGATAAATACCTGTAAATCAGCCAAGAAATTCACGAAGTAATCAAGTATTTTTTGGTCAAAAAACTGAATACTATTAGATAGTTTTAGGATTGGATTGACGAATATTTTATTGTAAAAATTATCGAAAGTTGGTAGCGGAGTGTTCGGTGAGGACACCGACCACGGGGACGTTCCATGGTCGGTGTCCTCACCGAACACTCCGTCTGACTTACCAAATGTAAATACTTTATGGCGAGTTAAATATCCTGCTGTGATTCCGATTAAGGCGAATGAGGTTGAAATGATGCCTATCCAATGATTTTCTTCAAATTTTCTTTCAATAAAATCACTAAACCAGCCATGTTCAATACTCAATGGATTTAAGCTAAAAACAAAGCCAGTTGAGAGTATAGCCAATAAACCAATCGGCAATTTCATTTTCCAAGAACCTTCATGGATAGATTTTATATCGACTTTTTCGTTTCTAAAATCTCCAAAGAAAATCATCCAAATTTGGCGAGTCATATAAAAGGCGGTCAAAATTATTCCCAATAAGCTTAAGGAAAGAATTAATAGATGAAATGGTTCTACATTTCCGAACCAAATATTCAAAATGGCATCTTTCGATAAAAACCCAGAAAATAAAGGCAAGCCCATCAAAGCCATTGAGCAAACTAAATAACAAATAAAAGTAAAAGGCATTTTCTTCCGTAATTCACCCATCAGTCGCATATCCTGAGCATCAAAATCTTCACCTGCATGATGTAAAGAATGAATTATTGCTCCTGCACAAAGGAATAATCCTGCTTTGAAAAAAGCGTGCGTTAACAGGTGAAAAGTAGAAGCTTCTGAACCTAATCCAACCACCATTAAACCCAATTGAGAAACGGTAGAATACGCCAAAGTCTTTTTAATATCGGTTTGAAAAATGGCATAAATTGCGCCTAACAGCATGGTTATTGCTCCTATGCCTGCTACGATTGCAGAAGCATCAGCATCAAACATGGGAGAAACTCGAATCATTAGATAAATTCCCGCCACCACCATCGTAGCGGCGTGGATAAGAGCGGATACTGGCGTGGGTCCTTCCATCGCATTGGGCAACCACGTATGCAACGGAAATTGAGCAGATTTAGCGATTGTTCCACAGAAAAGAAGTAGGCAATAAGCAGTAGGCAGTTGACCGTTAGCAAAAGTAGTTAGGTCGGTGCTTTGATTATTATAAAAATATACCGCAAAAATGCCAATCAGAAAACCTACATCGCCAATTCTATTCATCAAAAAAGCTTTTTTGGAGGCTTGAACAGCTTCGGGTTTTTTATACCAAAAGCCAATTAATAAGTAAGAACTTAGTCCCACCAATTCCCAAAAACCGTACATAACAAAAAGATTATCCGTCAAAACTATCCCCAACATCGAAAATACAAAGAGACTCAAAAACCCAAAATAACGATATAAATCTGGGTCATTTTCCATGTATTCGAGCGAGAAAATTTCGACCAAAAGGGCAATAAAATTTATCAAAACCAGCATCATCAAAGTCAGCGAATCAAAGAAAAAACCAAATTGATAGGCTTTTCCATTTAGCACAAACCAATTGAAAATGAGATGGTTATCTTTTGTATGCAGGGTTTGTAATAAGAGAACGATTGAAAAGACAAGATTCAAGCCCGTGAGTAAAATAGTAAGCCAACTTGCTATGGCATTCCGTTTTCTGCCCAACAAAAAAGCGGTCAGAAAACCAATGAAAGGCGTAAAAAGTATAAGCCAAATTATGGGCATTTATTTAGAGAATAGTGAATAATTATCAGAGAATAGTTAATACCAAATTGTTGCTATTTTACAAAAAAATCCCAAAATACAAGGAAAATTCTTTTAAAAGTTCAATTTTTGTACAAATATACAGCGCAATTCTTAATCTGTGCTAATTGATTTTGATATAAAACTACTAAGTTTGTGGACTAATAATATACGTTTTAGCAGTTGAGCCTCAGGGCTTGGTATTTTCGGAGTCGAAAACTAAAACCTAAGACCTTAAACCTAGTGCCTTAAAAAAACATGGAAAACGCAAGAACCGCTAATTATTCCCGAACTACCATCACGGAATTGATGATACCGTCTTATGCCAATTTTGGTGGTAAAATTCACGGAGGGATTTTATTATCTTTGATGGATAAAGTCGCTTATGCCTGTGCGACCAAACATGCCGGAACTTACGTGGTAACTGTTTCGGTAGATAATGTCGAATTTCGTCAGCCCGTTGAAGTGGGCGAATTGGTTTCGTTGCTTGCCTCCGTTAATTATGTGGGCAATAGTTCCATGATTGTGGGCATTAAAGTAGTATCAGAAAACATCAAAACTGCTACAATCAAACACACCAATACCTCCTATTTTACGATGGTGGCCAAAGATGACGATGGTAAATTAGCGACGGTTCCACCTTTGATTTTGGAAGACGAAATTGATATCCGCAGATTCTTGGAAGCCATGAAACGGAAAGAAATCAAAGCCTCTTACAAGACCCTTTTAGACAATGCTAAAACTTCAATGGAGATTGAAGAAAATCTGCATTTATTAGAGAACGAAAGGTGCATCATTAAGCGGAATTAAGAATATGCCGCCTGAATGGATATGAATTAAATTTATAGAATTACAGTATTCAAAGAATTAATCAATAATAAAAAAGTGAACCTAAAAACCCTCAAAAACATTTATTTCTTAGGCATTGGCGGCATTGGAATGTCGGCCATTGCTCGTTGGTTTATTGCCAACGGCTATACATTAGCTGGTTACGACAAAACCGCCACGCCACTCACTGATGCCCTCCAAGCGGAAGGAATTGCCGTCCATTTTGAGGATGATATTTCGCTAATTCCTGCGGAGATTTTAGCAAATCCTTCGGAGACGCTTATCGTTTATACGCCTGCCATCCCCAAAGATCATAAAGAATTTAACTACTTGAAAGACAGCGGTTTTACTTTAATGAAACGCTCGCAAGTATTGGGATTATTAACCCAAAATTTCTTCACCATTGCGGTTGCGGGTACCCACGGAAAAACCACAACTTCTTCGATGGTAGCGCATATTTTAAAGAATGCTGGAAAAAACGTAACGGCATTTTTGGGAGGAATTACCCAAAATTACGGGACAAATTTCTTAGTAAACGAAGGCTCGGAAGAGGTAATTTGCGTAGTTGAAGCCGATGAATTTGACCGTTCTTTCCTCACTCTCTTTCCCGATTTAACCATCGTAACTTCCACTGATGCTGACCATTTGGACATCTACGGCGACCACGCTAAACTCTTAGAATCTTTCCAATTATTTGTTTCACAGATAAAAGATGGCGGTAAACTATACCAATACGAGGGGATAGATTTGCAAGATTTTACCCGAAATCAAGCCCAAACATTTGGCTTGCACATAGGCGATTTCAGAACCGAAAATCTTCGAGTTGAAAATGCTGAAATGGTTTTCGATATTATTTATCCCGACGGAATAATGAAGGATTGCAGTCTTTTAACACCTGGTTTTCACAACGTCACAAACGCTATTGCGGCGGCGGCAGTTGCTTTGCAAGTGGGTGTATCACCCGAAGTGGTAAGAGATGGAATATGTACCTTCAAGGGTGTGAAAAGACGTTTTGAATATCAAATTCGTACCGAAAAAATGGTTTATATTGATGATTATGCGCACCATCCAACTGAAATTGAAGCATTTTTATCCTCGGTGAAAGCATTGTATCCAAATCGTAAACTAACCGTGGTTTTCCAACCGCATTTATTCTCTCGAACGAATGATTTTCAAGAAGGATTCGCTAAAAGTCTGGACTTGGCCGACGACTTAATTCTTTTGGATATTTATCCCGCTCGTGAGCTTCCGATGGAAGGCGTTACCTCAAGTATAATATTTGACAAAATGAAATTGGAAAATAAGACCCTTTGTACAAAATTGGAGGTCTTGGATTTATTGAAAGCTAAAAAACCTGAATTATTAGTAACTGTTGGGGCGGGTGATATTGATACGCTCATTCCATATATTCGGGAATACTTCAAGTCAATTTAAGGAACAAGTATTATATGAATTTTTCGCAGCAAACGGTTATTTATTCAAATAGTCATTCAAAATCCTCTTGTAGGCTGCGACGTAAATTTCAGAATTAAAGCTCAATAATTTGGTTCAACTTCTCGAAATAACTCCGTTATGGGTTAAACTTTCGAGAAGTTCCAATTCCAAAAAGTTATGTCATTCTCTACATATCCGTGTTGCGAAGCATCCATTAAATCCTTGTCCCACTTTTTACTCGTACTGTTCCATCTTTTCCTTGTACCTTTGTGATATGGAAATCAACAAACAAATCCTTTCAAAATTAGGTATTGAGGCGCTAAACCCGATGCAAGAAGCGGCTCATTGGGCTATTTTGCAGGAGAAAACTACCTTTTTAATCGCTCCAACGGGTTCTGGGAAAACGTTGGCTTTTCTTCTGCCTCTACTCCAAATTCTCGACCCCAAGAAAAATACCGTCCAAGGTCTCATTCTCACGCCGTCTCGTGAATTGGCCATGCAAATTGAGCATGTTTGGAAAAGCATGGGAACGGGCATGAAGGTAAATGTGTGTTACGGGGGACATTCAATGGCAACTGAAATTCAGAATCTAAGTAATCCTCCTGCCCTATTGATTGGTACACCTGGCCGTATTTTCGACCATATTACCCGCAAATCTTTCGATTTAGACGGCGTTAAAACCTTGATTTTGGATGAATTTGACAAGTCTTTGGATTTAGGTTTCCATGACCAAATGTCTTATATCATTGGTAGTCTTCGTAATCTCAATAAAAGGGTTTTGGTTTCCGCTACGTATGGTATTAAAATTCCTGAATTTGTGGGATTTACTTCGCCTGTAACGCTGAATTTTATTCCAGAAAATGAAGAAAAAAAGGCTTTGGAAATGAAAGTCGTTATTTCGGAAGCAAAAGATAAAGTGGATACCCTTTTTGACCTAATTTGTTCACTGAATTCCGAATCTGCTTTGATTTTTTGCAACCATCGTGATGCCGTGGAACGTACTTCCGAATTACTAAACGAAATGGGCATTTATACGACTTTTTATCACGGAGGGATGGATCAAGATGATCGAGAAAGAGCCTTGATTTTATTTAGAAATGGTAGCATTAATTATTTGGTAACCACCGATTTAGCGGCGAGGGGTTTAGATATTCCAGAAATGAAGCACGTGATTCATTATCATTTACCGATTCAAGAACATGAATTTACGCATAGAAATGGTCGTACCGCTCGTATGCAAGCCACCGGAACGTCATATTTAATTTTTCACAGAAATGAGTTTCGCCCAAAATACATCTCAGATTCTATCGAAGAACTGGTATTACCTGAGAATAATCCCCTTCCAAAACCACCCGAATTTGTCACACTTTATTTGAGTGGCGGCAAGAAAAACAAGTTAAACAAAGTTGATATTGTGGGATTTTTCTCGAAAAAAGGAGAACTTGAAAGAGGCGATTTAGGCTTGATTGAGGTTAAAGATTTCATGTCTTTTGCAGCCGTGAAACGTTCAGTATTTAGAACCCTTTTGGAGAAAATTAAGGAAGAGAAAATAAAGGGGAAAAAATATAAAGTTGAGGTAGCTCGGTAAAACTTAACTGAAAATTTTTAATTCGAAATACGTTAGTCGTCCTTTTTAAAACGACTAACGTGATATCATTAATCCGTACGCTTTTTCAAATAAATTTGATATTGTTCTTCCGTTAAAATGGCCTTAACTTCTTTGTCTCTCTCGTCTCTTATGGCCTGGGCTTTTGCTCGGTATTTCAAACGGATTTCTTCGGTAAAAGGCGGCAAAAGTTTCTTGATTTCGTTCTGAAAATCGATGCGTTTAAAGGCATAATTGATGTTAGCATCCTCAACTTTGGGAATTTGATCTTCGGTCAATTTCAGCTTTTTTGTCATCCATTTTGTATCCTCATTAGCCATTTTTTCAGGATCCAATTCAGCAGGTTTTGGGGGCATATTTGAGCCAGTCTGAGGTATACCACTGCCACGACCGTAACCACCACCATATCCACCACCGCCGTAACCGCCGCCATATCCTCCTCCATATCCGCCATATTGTGCTTTACTTTCTTGAATGGATAGGAAAATGGATAATGTAATGAAAAGTATGAATGTTAATTGTTTTGAGTTCATGATGATTAGATATTTGTATGTAACAAAGTTAATGTATTTTTTGTAGTGTTTGAGAAACTGACAATTTTCTAATTATTTAAATCTCATTAGACTTTTAAGAAAAAACGTAAAAAAAAGCCCCTAAGAACCAAATCCAAGGGGCTTTTCAATTCCAAAAAATCTTACAAACTTAACTTCTTCACCTCCTTCACCGCAAAGTCGGCGGCTCTGGCGGTGAGTGCCATGTAAGTTAAAGATGGATTCACACATGAGGCAGAAGTCATACAGGCACCGTCCGTCATAAATACATTTTTCACGGCGTGTACTTGATTGTGAGCGTTCAGGACAGATGTTTTTGGGTCACGTCCCATGCGGGCGGTTCCCATCTCGTGGATTGCCATCCCTAAATACGAACCGTTATCATATCCTCTCACGTTTTTCACCCCGGAAGATTCCAACATTTCTTTGGCATCGTTAATCATATCGATACGCATTTTCTTTTCGTTCTCTTTCAATTCTGCATCAAAAACCACCAATGGCATTCCCCATTTATCTTTTTCGGTTTTATGAAGGAACATTCTGTTTTCGTAATAAGGCAACGTTTCACCAAAACCGCCCAATCCCATTGTCCATGCACCTGGTGTTGTTACTTCATTTTTATAATCTGCTCCAAAACTCAATTCAGCAATATTACGTTGCCAGCCCTGACGGCTACCTCCACCTTGATACCCAAATCCACGGATATAATCACGTTTATCCGTACCAATATTACGGTAACGTGGCACGTAAATACCGTTGGCACGTCGTCCTGAGTAATATTTATCCAAATCTCCGTCCCACGTACCCGAGGCACCTGTACGGAAGTGGTGATCCATTAAATTATGTCCTAATTGTTCAGAATCATTACCCATTCCATTCGGGAAGCGATGAGAAACTGAATTTAACATCAAAGCCGTTGAACCCAATGAACTACCACAAACGAAGATAATTTTAGCAAAATATTCACGGTCTTGCATGGTTACGGCATCACGCACACGTACGCCAGTAGCCCGTTGCTTATTTTCATCATACATGATTTCTGTTACCACAGAATCAGGTCTGAGCGTCAATCTACCCGTTTTTGAAGCGTAAGGTAAAGTACAAGATTGCGTACTGAAATACGCTCCGTATGGACAACCCAATGAACATTTATTACGATATTGACATGCTCCACGACCTACATCAGTTTGTGCTTTTTGTGCCGCTGAAAGATTGGCAACCCGTCCCATCGTCATGTTTCTTCCTGGGAAATTCTTTTCAAGTCTTTGCTTCACTTCTTTCTCTACGCAATACATTTCCATGGCTGGCAAAAACTCACCATCTGGCAATTGTGGAAGTCCTAGTTTTTCACCCGAAATACCCACAATTTTTTCAACATAAGAATACCAAGGGGCAACATCTTTGTAACGAATTGGCCAGTCAATGGCAATTCCGTCCTTAAGATTAGCTTCAAAGTCAATATCACTCAAACGATACGATTGACGACCCCACATAATAGATTTTCCGCCAACAATATTTGGACGATACCAATCGAAACGTTTTTCTTCTTTGTACAATGAATCAGAATCGTTCATCCAGTATTTTTCCGTCATTTCGTTGTACGGATAATCACGGGCTAATTTTGGATGCGTTTCTTTTTGTTCAATCGTTAAACGACCATTGTATTTAGTTTCCCAAGGGTCTTTCATGGCGTTTTCATAGCCCGTTACGTGTTCGAGTTGCTTACCTTTTTCCAGCATCAAGACTCGTAAACCCTTTTCAGTTAATTCTTTGGCAGCAAAGCCGCCTGATATTCCCGAGCCAATTACGATGGCATCGTATGTCATTGCCTTTACGGCATCTATATTTAAGTTCATTATTTTGATTGTGGATTTTCGATTTCGGATTGCGGATTTATTTTGACTGCTTGGGTTAAATAAGCAATCTGCAATCAAATCGGTTTATTTTTTCTTATTTTCTTTTGCTGTTTTGCCTGATGCTGTGAAAATAGCTACTAATTCATCGGCTTCTTTTATCAGCTCTTTCAACTTATATTCTTTTACTAATTCTGATTCAACCAATAATTCAAGCCAAAATAACGTTTCATCTGCCTCTTCTTCAACAATTCCCATTTTTGAAATAAAATTAGCCTGAGACCTTGCTCGACATGAAGCTCTATAATTTGCAGTAACAGAAGTACCTGATCAAAGAACTTGTTTTCCAATTACATCTCCACTTCGACTATTTGGCAAAGTATCCACCAATTTTATAATCCTTAAAGCAAATTGTTTAGTTCTTTTCTTAAGTATTTCTTTCGTATCGAATTTACTTTGATTGATTGTAGATTTTAGATTATGGTTTTTAGTTGGATAGCTTTAAATCCGCAATCCCAAATCGAAAATCCGAAATCATTAAAGTGCCCAAGTTTTTTGATTAGGTTTTAAAGGAATACAACCTTCAAATTTCCCAGGAATTGGTAAATAGGTCAAAGCTTTGGTGGCACCAATTTCGGAAGTAAAATAACCCGTGACGGTCAACTCTTTCATTCTTTGGAAGAAAGGTTTATCATTAACCGTTGATAATTTTACCATTTCATTTTTTTGAGTGAGGTCTAATGCTACAAAACCCTTTCCAAATTTTGCTTGGCTATCGGCATCTAATTTTGCCAAACCTCCATAGAATTTATCTTGGTCTTCTTTTTTGTAACAATCACGCATGACTCGGACGATAAATTTCTCAACGCCCGCTGCTTTTGCTCCTGGCGTATCCGTGGTTGGAATAATGATATCAGCTACTTCAGCAAGGAAGGCTTCTTGTTCGGCTGAAACAATATTGCTCAGCCCCGTATTGGTTACTTGCCCCATTACACCCGCCATTAGTGGGGCTGCGAGTACACCACCCATCATCAGGGTCACTCGTTGTACGGCTTCTCTACGATTCATATTTTTTGTTGAAAAGATGTTAAAATTCGTTTGTTCAAAAGTAAATTATATTTGTCAAATATTAGTAATTATTTGTAGGTTTTCGAGAAATAATTTCACTAATCTATGCTAAAAATTGCCTTAGTTCAACAATTATGGTAATTGGCATCCTCTGGTTTATCTTTGTGAATCAACCCATAATAATTATAAAAGTTTAGATGAGAAAAAAACTACTAATTTTAGCCCTTTTATTCGTTGCTATTAGCCCAAATTTTGCTCAACGAAAAGGTTCAATTGCCACCCAAGCAGATACCTTGAACAATCTCAACGCTTTCGTGTTAGCAATGATGGCGGAATGGAAAATTCCCGCAACTTCTCTCACAATCATAAAGGATGGAAAACCTTACTATTCATCAGCTTACGGACTAAAAAATACGGCTAAAAATCTTCCTGCTACCGTTAATACCTTATTTCCGATTGCTTCCTGCACCAAGTCGTTTACAGCCACCGCTTTGGGAATTTTGGCGGATGAGGGAAAATTGGATTGGAATAAGCCTATCAAAGAATATATGCCTGATTTTCAATTGTTTGACGAATTGGCAACCAATACAGTAACCACACGAGATATCCTTTCACATCGCACGGGTTTACCTCGCCATGACTTTGTTTGGTTATTCAATAATAATGACCGTGAAAGTATTTTCAAGCACATGAAATACTTGAAGCCCTCTAAAAGTTTATACGCTCAATATCAATATAATAACCTGATGTATAACGTTGCTGGGGTGTTGGTTGAACGCCTTTCGGGCAAGACTTGGGAGGATTTTGTTCGAGAAAAAGTATTGATTCCTTTGGAGATGAAAACCACCGTTTTGACCTATCCAGAAATGTTTAAAAGTTCAGACTATGCGATGTCTTATAAAATGGAAAACGAATTGATGATTGAAGCAGGATTTGGCAGTAATGTCGATGCGATTGGAGCAGCGGGTGCCGTGAAATCAAATGCGGTAGATATGAGTAATTGGCTTTTAATGCAATTACAAAACGGACAATTTAAGGGCAAACAGATCATTTCAGCCAAGAATTTGAGGGAAAATCATACGCCCATTCAAGTCGTGTATCCTACCGAAGCTAAATATCCAGAATTAGGATTTCCCGCCTACGGAATGGGTTGGAATATGAACGTTTATCGAGGCAATCAACGCCGCCAACACAACGGCTCGATTGAGGGTTTTCGCTCGCAAATGACCGTTTTTCCGAATAATAATTTAGGTATCTTTATCACGACCAATACGGGTGCGGCAGATTATAATTTTGTTAACATTATCACCAATTATATTTCAGATAATCTACTAAATATGAGCCAGGTAGATTGGAATAATCGTTTAAAAAAAGACCGTGATGAGGAAAAATTTGAGGAGGAAAAAAAGAAAAAAGAATTTAACGCTAGTCGAAAAATGGGTGCTATGATGTCACATCCGGTTGATTCTTACACCGGGGTTTTTGAACATCCTGCGTATGGGCTTATACAAATCTTTAAAACTGACAAAGGATTGCGAGCATTTTATCACAACAAACCAGTTGAACTGACACACTTTCATTATGATTATTTTGAGGGAAATGACTTTTTGGAAGGCGTTAGTTTCAATTTTCTAACGAATCCGAAAGGGGAAATTGAT
>JBBAKZ010000017.1:15016-17107 GCA_040403275.1 Arcicella sp.
ATTATAGCAACTTTCCCGAATGCTGGCGAGGTGGAGTTTAAGCGGAAATAATTATTTAGAGAATAGATATTAGATAATAAAGGAATTATTCTCTGTAATCTATTCTCTGAAATCTAATCTCTATTACCCCTTCTTCCGCCGAAAAATATGCAAAATAAATACCTTTCCATCCTTTGTTTCTTCGTAGGAGTCAACCAAGTCCCATCCAAGACGGCCCAAAAGGTTAAAAATCTCCACTTTACTTTTGAAAAATAATGCGTTCTTAGTCGCATCCGTCATTTCTTGTTGACTGTCCGACGAACCTTGTCCGTAATCCAGAAAAGCCGAAAAACGAGTAGTCATCCAAGTTTTTTCAACTTTAATGGTGATATAACTAATATGTTTAAGTGCATTAAGATTTTGTCCGTTCACAAAAACCTGTTGTGCTTTGGTTTGATAACAAAGCACTGAAAATAATAGGATAACTAAGCCTTTTTGCATGGTTTTTTTTGTTTGAACACAAGGTAATATTTTATAAAGAATTACGCAAAAATATTTTAATTCTATTTTTTTAACAAATTAAAATATGGAAATTTAGAAGGTAGAATACTTCTCTATGCTTAATTTCTTGCGACAGCCCTTGCTGTTCTTCAAACTGACGGATTAAAGAGTCCCACATGATAGTACAGGATGGTTTCAGCAAGGCAGAATTTTATTTTTGCAACATTACAATTCAAAATCTTATGAAGAATTATAAACACGTATCCTATCTTTGGGATGAGACAAAAGCAGCTCAAATTAATAACGAAGTAGATTTATTTATCTACCGTTCAAACCTTTTGGGCGCAGACTTACGATTGACCAATTATGGTGGCGGTAATACTTCCGTAAAAATCACAGATAAAGACCCTCTGACGGGCAAGGACGTAGAAGTAATGTGGATCAAAGGCTCGGGTGGCGATATCGGAACGCTGACTAAATCTGGTTGTGCCGCACTATATATGGAGCGTTTATTGGCACTTGAGGATGTCTATGAAGGCATCGAAACGGAAGATAAAATGGTGGAATTATTCAATCATTGTATCTTTGATTTAGCCTCAAAAGCGCCTTCGATTGATACGCCTCTTCATGGCTTTTTACCTTTCAAACACATTGACCATTTGCATCCTGATGCTGCCATCGCTATCGCTGCGGCGAAAGATGGCGCAAAAATTACCGAAGAATTATTTAACGGTGAAATCGGTTGGGTAGGCTGGCAACGCCCTGGATTTGATTTAGGCTTGCAATTGCGTACTTGCCTAAACGAATCTGCTGCCAAAGGCATCAAATTGAAAGGAATTATGTTGGGTTCACACGGACTTTTCACTTGGGGCGATACCGCCTATGAAAGTTACGTAAACACACTTGATGTGATTGAAAAATGTGCCGAATATTTAGAATCGAATTACGCAACTATTTTTGGTGGACAAAAAATCGAATCGCTTGCTTCGGTGGAAAGGCTGAATAAAGCGGCAAAAATTGCCCCTATTTTAAGAGGTTATTGCTCTTCTTACCGCAAAATGTTATGGCATTTTACGGATGATGCCCGTGTCTTGGAATTTATCAATTCTTATGATTTAGACAAACTTGCGCCCCTCGGAACCTCTTGTCCCGACCACTTTTTACGGACAAAGATAGCCCCGTTGGTTTTAGACCCTGCTCAATTAATAGTGGATAATGGACAATTATCGATTGAAAGCCAGAACTATCTTGAGACCGTTTTTTCTGAATACCGAGAAGATTATAAGCAATATTACGAAACGTGTAAAAAATCCAATTCTCCTGCGATGCGTGACCCAAATCCGGTGGTAATTTTACTCCCAGGCGTTGGTATGTTTACGTTTGCTAAGGATAAAACGATGGCACGTTTGGCGTGTGAATATTACATTAATGCCATCAATGTAATGAAAGGAGCAGAAGCGATTTCTGAATATACTGCATTGCCCCGACAAGAAGCTTTTGATATTGAATATTGGTTGTTGGAAGAAGCCAAATTATCTCGTATGCCTAAACCAAAATCCCTTTCTGGAAGAGTTGCCATGGTCACGGGGTCAGCGGGTGGCATTGGAAAAG
>JBBAKZ010000018.1:0-17105 GCA_040403275.1 Arcicella sp.
TCTTTTAGGCACTTCTTATTTTAAAACTAACAATACTTCTGTTTCTATTTGGGCGTTAGATTCTACAAAAAACCATTATTTTAGTAGAAAGGCTATACGAAAATCCCTTAAATGGGGCTTTTGGACATCCAAAGTTGGTGATGTAGAAATAAAAGAGAATATAATCTTTCATTTTTTCTCAAATAAAAGGTCTTATCTTTCGAACCACTCATACGAGATGGTTAGTTATTATTCAAAAGACACTTTGAAAGAGCTAACTATATTTTATATTCCTTACTCAAATTATTTGCTTTCTTTCGCTTGGCTTACAACCGTAGATAAAAGCACTACTAAAAAGTTAGAAAAACTAAATTTTGAAAACGCATCAAATATTTCTCAAATAATGTCAACGTTTGATACTTTAACAAATCAAAAATTAGAGAAACCTTCAAATCCTTTCAGTATAGCCTATAAATCTTTTGGAGACAATAATTATTTAGGAGCATTAGACAACCTTCTTACCTGTAAAAATCAATTTGACTCAACTTTAAAAAAAAGAATGTATTGGCAGGCTATTGCAACTTACGCATCTTTTGTAGATGATGATAGTTTGGGGGAATATCTAATTAAAGCCTCTGGTAGAAAAGAAGTTTTGACTAAAAATGCCAAAGATAGTATTCAGAATATATTAAAAGACTATCGACCTATTAATGCAATTGAGATTATAAAAAAACAAAGTGAATTTCGCCAAATAGTGATGCTTAATGAAAATCATTACTATCCTAAAAATAGAGTATTTGCTGATAGTTTACTGATTCCTATATATGAGAGTGGATATCGCTATTTGGCTATTGAAGGTCTTGATTATAGTGATACATTGATTAACGAAAGAGGCTATCCAATTCAAAGTACTGGTTATTACATCAAAGAACCTAAATTTGGTAATATGCTCAGACACGCTCTGAAATTAGGTTTTAAGTTAGTGGCTTATGAAGATACAACGAATTGCACATCGGATGACTTTATGCAATGTTTAAATATGAGAGAATCTAATCAAGCAAAAAATATTAATAATATTTTACAAATTAATCCCCAAGCGAAAATTTTTGTCTATGCTGGGTTTGACCACATCTATAAAAAAACAGATGACCAATGGGTTCATTTAGCTCAATATTTAAAGGAACAGACTGGTATTGCACCGTTAACCATTGAACAAACTCAGATGATTGAAAAATCTGATATTGATTTTGAAAATCATTATTACAGGGTTCTTAGTGAAAATTATAACTGGAAGGAACCTGTAATTTTTAAAAATCAAAAACAAAATTTTCTACTCCCTGATGATTTAAAAGAAGTAGTTGATTTTCAAATTTATCACCCCAGAATAGAGAACACAAACAACGAATCTAAAAAAGAAGACTTGTTAAGTTTAAAATTACCAAAAAATCTATCTGGAAATTTGATTATACAGGTCTTTAATAAAAGTGAAATAGACAAAGAAACTATTAATAAAGCAATTCCTATCATTAATAAACGATTTTCAGAACATACTTTTACTTATAATTTTTGTTTGAAAAAAGGTATTTACGAAGTATTAGTTAGAGATGTGGAAGGACAAATACTCTATTCAAACACTATCAGTAAATAGAATCTTCCTTGAAAAAATTTCCTTTTTATCGGCAATTTGACGAGATGGGCTGTGGCTCTGCCTGTCTGCGTATGATTGCAAAATTTTATGGCAAATCTTATGGTTCGGAATATTTACAAGATATTATGAACCTTACCCGTGATGGAGCAAGTTTAGGAGATATTGCAAGTGCCTCCGAACTAATTGGGTTTGCAACATTAGGCTTGAATATTGACTATCAAACCCTAAAAAATGACCTCCCACTCCCCTGCATTGCCCACTGGCGACAACGCCATTATGTGGTAGTTTATGGTTTCAGAAAAGATAAAATTCAAATAGCTGACCCTGGTTTTGGTTTAATTGATTACACCGAACAAGAATTTAAAAAAGGTTGGTTACCTCAAAAAAATGCTCAGGAAGATGCGGAGGGCGTAGTTCTGTTGTTAGAGACTACGCCTAAATTCTATGATATTGACGATACCGAACAAACCTCTAAACATCAATGGGGATTTCTGTTTCGATATTTCAAAGGGTACAAACGTTATTTCTTGCAATTGTTGTTGGGCTTATTGGTCGGTAGTGGCTTACAGTTAATGATGCCTTTTCTTACGCAGGCTGTCGTAGATAATGGCATCAATACCCAAAACCTAAACTTCGTTTATCTTGTATTGATTGCTCAGTTGGTGCTTTTTGTCTCGCAAATAAGCGTTGATATTATTCGTAGTTGGATAATTCTGCACATCACCAATCGTATTAATCTTAGAATGTTATCCGACTTTCTAATAAAGTTGATGCGTTTACCTATTTCTTTTTTTGAAGCCAAAAATATTGGGGATATTCTTCAACGGATTCAAGACCATAATCGTATTCAGAATTTCTTATCGGCAAGTACCTTAGACATACTTTTTTCAGGGGTAAATCTTATCATTTTTAGTTCTATTTTATGCTACTATAATGTCCCTTTATTTCTTGTTTTCTTTGTAGGAACTGTGCTGTATATCGTTTGGATTCAGCTATTTATGAAAAAACGGGCGAAAATTGACTACCAGTATTTTGACCAAGCATCTGGAAATCAGAGTAGTTCAATACAGTTAATCAATGGAATGCAAGAAATAAAATTAAATGGTTCAGAGCGTCGCCGTAGATGGGAATGGGAAGCTATACAAGCAAGACTTTTTAAACTTTCTATTCAAGGATTATCTTTAACTCAAACTCAAAATGTAGGGGGTAGTTTTATCAATGAGGTCAAAAATATTGTCATTAGTTTTATTGCGGCTAAATCGGTTATTGACGGTCAAATTTCTTTGGGGACAATGTTGTCAGTTCAGTATATTATTGGTCAAATGAATGTGCCAATCAATAACTTTATGACGTTTAGTAGAGGTTTGCAAGATGCTAAATTGAGTTTGGATAGGCTGTCAGAAATTCATCAAAAACCCGAAGAGGAAACCTCAGAGGCACATTTAATCCATGAATTACCCACTGATAAAAGTATTAGTGTTTTGAATAATTTGAGTTTTCGTTATGGTAGTAGTGCTTCTGAAAATGTATTGGAAAATATCAATCTGCACATTCCAGCGGGTAAAATAACCGCCATCGTGGGAGCAAGTGGTAGTGGAAAAACGACTTTATTGAAGTTGTTATTGAAATTCCATGAACCGCAAACGGGTAAAATCCAAGTCGGTAATTCAGGCTTAAACAATATCAGTTATAATTTTTGGCGTAGTCAATGCGGCGTAGTGATGCAGGAGGGTTATATTTTTTCGGATTCTATTGCAAGGAATATCTCAGAATCCGACCCAGACGGCATGGTCAATAAAGAAAAACTTCGTGAAGCCATCAGAATTGCTAATATTGGTGAGTTCATAGAATCATTACCGATGGGGCTAAATACTCGCATTGGAGCCAGTGGAATGGGTTTGAGTGGTGGACAAAAGCAAAGAATCTTGATTGCAAGGGCAGTTTATAAAAACCCCGAGTACCTGTTTTTTGATGAAGCCACCAGTGCCTTAGATGCCAATAATGAAGCGGTGATTATGAAGAATTTAGATGATTTTTTTCAGAATAGAACCGTTGTCGTGGTGGCTCATCGACTAAGCACCGTTAAAAATGCTGACCAAATTGTGGTTTTACACAAAGGGCAAATTGCCGAAATCGGAACGCATCAATCCTTGGTGGAAAGTAAGGGATATTATTTCAATTTAGTCAAAAATCAATTAGACCTCGGCAATTAATGGAAACGGTTGAAGACGTAGAAATATACAGTGAATCAGTCAGAGATTTTTTAGAACGAATCCCCTCATGGTTAATCCGTTGGGGTATTTCGGTAGTGTTTTTGATAGTCGTAGCTTTATTAAGTTTATCCTACATCATTCATTATCCTGAGATGGTTGTAGCCCCGCTCAAACTCACTTCCATTGATGCCCCCAAACCCATCATTGCCCATACAGACGGAAAGTTGATAAAATTATTAGTAGTTGATAATCAGAAAGTTACGAAAGGGAAAATTTTAGGTTATATAGAATCCACGGCAGATTATCAAGCTGTTTTGGAGGTTGATAAATCAGGAAAATCATCGGGTAATTTAGGTGAACTTCAACCAGCTTACCAAACCTTCGCCCAAGCCCAAACGCAATATTTTGCTTTCAAACAACAAGGTTTTTATAATAAAAGAAAAACATTATTGCAAAAGGATTTAACTGATTTACAACGACTTGCCACTAATTTAGAAGAGCAAAAAGCTATTCAACAAGAAGATTTTAAAATTGCTGAAAACGAATATCAAGTTCAAAAGAAATTAGCGGAACAGAAAGTAATTGCCCCTCTTGAATTGAAAAGAGAAGAGAGTAAATTTATTGCCAAGAAATTCCCCTTGAAAAATTTAGAATCGTCCTTAATCAATAATTCCACCGCCCAAACTGCCAAAACTAAGGAATTAATGGACTTGGAAAAAACCATTTCAGAACAAGAGAATCTGTATCAACAAGCCAAAAACACCTTTAAAAGTGCCTTAGATGCTTGGAAACAACGATACATATTGACAGCTTCGGCGGATGGGATTATTTCATTTTCAAGCCTGATTCAAGAGAAAATGCAAGTAGCGGTTAATCAAGAGCTTTTTAATATTTCATCAGACAATGAGCAAGTGTTAGGCACAATCCAAATTCCACAAGAGAATTTTGGGAAAGTTAAAGAAGGGCAAAACGTTTTGATAAAATTTAATAGTTATCCTTTTCAAGAATTTGGGGCAGTGAAAGGGCAAATCAGTATGATTTCACTGATTCCAAACCCGCAACAAGAAACGTATATGGCTAAAATTGTTTTCCCTAACGGTCTTAAAACCAATTACAACAAACAAATAACTTATCGAAACGGCATGAAAGCAACCGCCGAAATCATTACCGAAGATATGCGACTGATAGAGAGACTATTATATAATTTCAGAAAAGCAGTTAGCCGATAAAATAAAAAAGCCTCAATTTTGTATAAAAATTGAGGCTTTTTTAATAAACCAATTACTCCACAGGGAAAACATAATCATCCACATACACATCCGTATAAATTTCTTTTGGATCTGGATAAGCTGATTCTTCCGCAAATTTAACTGACTCTTCAACCCTTGCTTTGATTTGAACATCAATGGCTAATAAATCTTCTTCCGTTGCAATTTCGTTATCTAAAATGGCTTTCTTTACTTGCTCGATTGGGTCACGCATTTTGTAGGCTTCAACTTCGTCTTTTGTACGATATTTTTGAGGGTCCGACATTGAATGTCCTCTGTAACGATACGTTTTGAATTCTAAGAACGTAGGTCCTTCACCAGCTCTTGCACGGGTTGCCGCCCGTGAAACTGCCTCATGAACTGCCTCAACTGACATCGCATCCACTGACTCAGATGGCATATCATACGACTCTCCAATGGTATATAAATCCGTTACGTTTGAGGTACGAGCTACCGACGTTCCCATAGCGTATCCGTTGTTTTCTACCACGAAAATACAAGGTAATTTCCAAGTCATTGCCATGTTGAAAGCTTCGTGTAATGCTCCTTGACGAACAGCACCATCGCCGAAATAACATATCGCTAAATTACCCGTTTTGTTGTATTTTTCGGCAAATGCTAAACCAGCACCCATAGGAATTTGCGCTCCTACAATACCATGTCCACCTACAAAACCAACTGATTTATCGAAAATGTGCATCGAACCGCCTTTTCCTTTTGAAATACCCGTAGCTTTTCCAAATAGTTCAGCCATCACTGTGTTTGGGTCAGAGCCTAAGGCCAAAGGAATTCCGTGGTCACGGTAAGCAGTGATGTATTTATCACCTTCTCTCAAAGCAGATTTTGCGCCAGATGAACAGGCTTCTTGCCCGATATACAAGTGACAAAAACCTTTGATTTTTTGTTGTCCGTACAATTGACCAGCCCGTTCTTCAAATTTGCGTTGAAGAACCATTGACCCGTACCAGTACATATAGGTTTCTTTCGAATATTTTACTTTGTTTTCAGCTTTCTTTGCCATCTTAAACAATTGTGATTGAGTGAATTTTAGCGGGGTTTGTAACCTTGGTGAGTATTATTTTCTTACTAACCTTACAATCTAATCTTAAATAGACATCTGCGGTTTGTTATCACCACAAATCCACTGTTATTTTGCAATACGAAATTACGACAAAACGAATAATGGACAAAACATTTTTAGGTATGAGTTATGCGGTATTAGGTATTATATATCAAGAATAAACACAATTCATGTATTATTTGTAACCTCATACCTCATAACTCATAACTAATACCTAACAAAAATGCATTTACAAAAAATCAGTTTAGCTTATTTCAAAAGTTATGAATATGAATCCTTCGAGTTTTCAGAACGGGTGAACTGTATTGTGGGTGAGAATGGCTCGGGTAAAACTAATTTATTGGACGCCATTTATTTTTTGGCCTTAACAAAGAGTTCAATTTCAAATCAAGATGCGCTCAGTATTAATCATGAGGCAGAATATATGATGATTGAAGGAGTTTTTTCGATTTTCGATTTTAGATTTTCGATGTTTGTTGATGACGATATTGAGGTGAGAAAAGACACAATTTCTCAACCCATTTCGGACACCGAACATCAAACATCAAATAACGAACATCTCATTACCATCTCGCTCCAACGTGGGCAAAAAAAAGCTGTTCTGAGAGATAAAAAGGCCTACGAACGTATTTCGGAACATATTGGGCGATTTCCTGTGGTGATGTTGTCGCCTAATGATACGGATATTATTCGAGATGGAAGTGAAGAAAGGCGAAAGTTTTTTGATGGCGTAATGGCTCAATTGGATTCGGAATATCTTGAAAATCTCTTGCAATATAATCGGCTTTTATTACAACGAAATTCCCTTTTGAAACAGTTTTCTGAAAGAAATTATACCGATGATTTATTATTAGATATTTATTCTAATCCTTTGGTAGAAGTTTCGTTGAAATTGTATCAAGCTCGTAATCAGTTTGTTACAGAATTTTTACCTATTTTCAAGAAACATTACAACACACTTTCTGATGCAAGAGAACTAGTTGAAATGATTTATGAATCGGAAGTGGGGGCGGAAAATTTCACACAAATATTTAGAAAGAATCGTCAGCGAGATTTGGCGGCTCAACGCACGACTATGGGCAGCCATAAAGATGATTTTGTTTTTGAACTAAATGGTTTTACGCTCCGCAAATTTGGTTCGCAAGGACAACAAAAATCGTTTGTAATTGCGTTGAAATTAGCCCAATTTGAAATGCTGACGAAAGTAAAAGGCTTCCCTCCTCTCCTTTTATTGGATGATATTTTTGATAAACTCGACGACCGCCGTATTCAACAACTCATAACCATGATGGTCGATGGCACATTTTCACAGGTTTTTATTTCGGATGCTCGCCCAGAACGAACACGGCAATTACTTAATAATCTTGGGGTTGAGGTGAAGTATTTTGAGATTGGAGGTAGCAAAAGTTGTGTAAAAGTTAAAGGTTTATAGTTCAAAAATTTTATGCAGAAAGGTTAATTCGCCAAATAAAAATCCCCAAAAAATATATTTAATAATGCAATATGGAGGAATATTTTGGAATATGATTTGGCTTGAAATACTTTAAACACGATACTTTTTACACAATCTCCAATCCATAATCCTAAACTTTTTTTGCAGGATTCCCAAACACCGTTTCTTTCGCTTTCACCGCTTCAATCACCACAGACCCCGCTCCTATTCTTGCGCCTTTACCGATTTTTATTCCGCCAATAATGGTTACACCTGAACCGATAAAAACGTTATCTTCAATCGAAACTCCCGCTCCAATTGTGCTTCCTGCACCAATTTGTACGTAATCACCAATTGCTGCATCGTAATCTATCAAGACTTTACTGTGCAAAATATTATTGTTTCCAACCTTCGCACGGGCGTTGATGATAGCTCCTGCGGCTACCAAATTACCGTGACCAATTTCGGAAGTTGAGGCAATGATTGCTTGTTCATGTATAGCATTCACTACTTGAACCTTACGAACATCCAGAATCATATCAACGATATTTTTACGCACCTTTTGGTCGTCAATGGCCACAAAGGCTTCGCATTTTTTACCAATCAATTTGGTAAAACCTTCGTTGTCGGTACTTCCTAAAACTACGACGTCGTCAATTTCTGTATTGTGTAATTCTTTATTATCATCTAAGAATGCGTAAACAACTACGTTATTTCTTTTGAAAATGTCAAGGGCGACAGCTCCTAAGCCGTTGGCACCAAAAATTATTACTGGATTTTGCATATTTTATTCTATAACTCCATTTTTAATTGTGTAAACAATTTTCCCTTCTTTAACTATTTGAAAATCAGCTTTTGAGCCTAAACCAATTTCTTTTTCTGAAACAATTTCCATGTCCGTTGCATCTATATCATCCGTTCCAAAAAAGACTGACATATCGCCTATTTCTTCTATAAAAGCACTATGAGTGAAATAATCTTTTCCCGTAACGGGTCTTTCATTACGATTAATGGCAATGTCGGCTTTAAAAGTAGTTTCGCCTTTTTTTATCGTTACATTTCTGATGATTAAATCATAAATTGCTTTACTATTTAAGGGTAATTCTTGGTATTCTTTGATACTTTGTTTCTTGTATGATTTACTCGCAATCGTTTGTAAACCCGTCAGAATGGACACAAAATTTAGCTTCCGAATGTATTGTTTTTCGGGGTCATTTTTATAGCCCCCCGATTCTATTAAAATCAAGGTTGTTCCCCATTTTTGAATATTATCCCCAAAAGCACGGGGTTCAAAATCCGACATCCAACGCCCTACGGCATTCGGAATGAATGTTTGTACTGCTTGATTCATTCCTACAATTACTTGCATCGCTCGCTTGCGAATGGCATTAATATCTTCGGCTTGGTTGTAAGCCGTTGCCAAAAATGAAATCGTGGCTAAATTGCCCGACTGGCCCGCCGAATATCGTCTATTTTTATCGTGAAGATTGAAGCCAAAATCGGGTTTTATGTCAAAAATTAATTTTTTCAACAACTGTCCTTCGGGTGTTTGAAGTGCCAAAGCATCACGATTCATGTCAATTCCCAAGGTTGTATAACGAGACCATGCCTCTGCCCCGTCAGGATTTAACATGGGGATGAAATAAAAAGTGCATTTTTTCATTAAATCCTCTCTGAGAATATCTAAAATTGGCTTTGTTTCTCGGTTTGCACTGTCTTTTCTATTTTCTAAAAAATTGAAAATATCCGCTAGTGCCATCGTTGCGGTGGGTTCATCGCCGTGCATTTGCGACCATAGCATGACTTTGGTTTTGCCCGTTCCACATTTGATTAAATAAACAGACCTTCCTTCGGTAGATTTGGTGGCCACCGATACTTCAAACATTTTATTTTTATTTAATTCATCAATTCTATTGACCAAAGTTTGATACCCAAAACGACGTTTAATAATGGTTTTTTCTTTGAAAATATCGTGAGAATCATGAAGAATTTTACCTAAATCTTGGGCTTTAATATTTAATAATGAAATCATAGAAAGAAAAAATATTAAAGTTAATTTCAAGGATAATTGTACAACAGGCTTAAGCCTGTAATTGGAGTCCAATCGGGAAGCTAAAGCCTTTATTACAAAGATTTTCATCCTATTTTTGCCAAAGTTATTCCCCCAAAAGTTGCTAAAATACATAAGATTACATTCAATAAAATATTGGTCAAAGCCTCCAAAATTCTGTTATTTTGAATCAATTGTAAAGTATCATTCGAGAAAGTGGAAAATGTACTGAATCCACCACAAAAACCAATGGCAATCAAGGCTTTGTAGTTGGGATTTGTGAATGATTTTACCTCGACCATTCCTACGAAAATACCCAAAACAAAACTTGCCAAAACATTCACGCCCAAAGTTCCGAAAGGGAATGTTTTATCAATATTTTCTTGGATAAATTTACCGATGGAAAACCGGGCAAGACTCCCAAGCCCTCCGCCAATAAAGATGAGTATTAACTGGTTCATAACACAAAGGTAACAAAATGATGGATTTGTGGAATTATAATGGTTTTTTGATCAAACAAATTCTTAAAACGTTTGGTTAAAACCCTAATTAATTACGAAATTTGGTAGATAAATCCCTAAAATATTGAGTCATGTTAATAAAAATCTTGTTGGCAGTTGGTACGTTTTTTTTCATGGAAGGTGTGGCGTGGTTTACCCATAAATACATCATGCACGGAGTTATGTGGACTTGGCATAAGTCACACCACGTACATCATAATGAACCGTTGGAGAAGAATGACCTTTTTGCGATTGTTTTTGCCGGTGTTTCCATAACTACTTTTGTCATAGGGACATACGTTGAAAGTTTATGGTTTCTGTATTGGATTGGTGTGGGCGTTGCTTTTTACGGCATTTTTTATTTTGTATTCCATGATGTAATCGTACATCGAAGAATCAAAATAAAATTTATTGCAAAACATCCTTACATGAAGCGAATTATGAAAGCTCATTACGTGCATCATAAAGTTCATACACGGGAAGGAGCTGAGGCATTTGGATTTTTGTATGCACCTAAAAAGTATGAGTAGGTAATAAAAGACCGTAAAAGGAAGCGAAATTCCATAACCGACTCTTCTTTTGTCGATATATTTTTTTTGTTTTATCTAGAAGAAAAATATCTTTTTTTGTGCCTAAAGTGAAGTGCAACATTCTGTTGAAAAGATTGTTGCATTGAAAAAATCTAAAACAAATTTAAGTGTTTATACCTATATTCTTTCAATATTCAGCTCTTTTACCAATGGAAGATTTTGGAATTTTAGAAATAATTGAGCTAAAACAATAATGTCTTCACGACAATACTTCGCTATTTTTGGTAAGGAATTTTCAATGTAATAGTTGTAATTTACTTGATCACCACTGAGTTCAAGTTTGCTACTTTGAATATTAAAAAGGGCGGCTAATAATTCCAGTGATGTGTAGTGTTTTTTATCGCCAAACTTCCACATATCAAGTGTATCAAAGTGTGGAATTTCCCAAGGTTTACGCCCCGAAATTTGGAGTGCTTTCGGAATTTCGATATTATTTATCAACATTCGTCTGCAAATAAACGGATAGTCAAACTCTTTTCCGTTGTGGGCGCATAAAGATAAGGCAGTTGGTTTATATTTTTTTTCAAGCAAGTCTTTAAATTCTCTTAACAGTTCTTCCTCATTATTATTACTAATTGATTTTACTTTCAGACAAATTTCATCCTCATCGTTCCAATGGAAAAAACCCACACCAATCGTAACAATCTTTCCATATTCAGCATAAATACCCGCACGGTCAAAGTAAAATTCTTCGTCATTTAATTTGTTTGGATTACTCAAAAAACTGGCTTTATGAAGCCAAAGAGCCTTCATGCGGTCGGAGAGCTGGTTAAAATTTGGTTCTGCTGAAACTGTTTCGATGTCTATAAACAGTAAATTTTTGGCGAGTTTTTTGAAATCCATGTGTTTGATTTTTAGGTATGAATTATAAATATTAAAAATTTGAATTAGGATATTTAAACTTAATCCTATTGATCATTCATGTAAAACTCCTTCCAGATTTAAGTTTTCAATAAAGATTAAATTTTCCTCCCGAATACTATCGGGCACGAAAATAAATTTTTTAGCAAATATCTGATTACCGATATAATAGCTCACCCAATATTCATTATTCAAATGGAAAACTTCGGGTGTAATCATCTCAATTTTAATAATTTCTCCCGCCGCACAATGCTTGAAAGAATGACGTAATTCGGAAGTTTTAATGTTTTTACCCTCTTTATCAAGCCCGTAGCCTCGAGAAGTTACCATAACGGTATCAATATTGGTCTTTGAGCGATTAATTAAGTAAACGTCCCACTCTGCTTCATTGGCTTCATTGATATTTCGGGCAATCGTTATTTTTATGCCTTCAACTACTGGAAATGCTATATCTTTTTTCATAACTAACTTTATGCAATAAGTTGTGAACTGTAATGTTTTAAAACGTCTATCTCAAAAATATCTTTTAAATGGTTCAACATTTTATCCGTAACATCTTGAAAATCAAGTAATTGCCCCAATTCTTTTTCCATCGAGGTAACCGCTTTATCATCAATTCCGCAGGGAACAATGTGATTGAAATAACTCAAATCCGTATTAACATTCAAAGCGAAGCCATGCATTGTTACCCAACGGCTTGCTTTTACGCCCATGGCACAAATTTTTCTTGGATTTTTCAATTCAATATGGTCAATCCAAACGCCCGTGAGTCCTTGAATGCGACCGGCCATGATGCCAAAATCTGCACAAGTTCTGATCACAGCTTCTTCCAAAAACCGCATATATCGGTGAATATCGGTAAAAAAATTCTCTAAATCAAGAATTGGATAACCGACCAATTGCCCTTTTCCATGATAAGTAATATCTCCTCCCCGATTGATTTTATAGTATTTTGCTTCGTACTTTTCCAATCCTTTTTCGTCCAATAAAAGATGTTCGGGTTTGCCACTTTTTCCTAAAGTATACACATGAGGATGTTCGCAAAAAAGAATATAATTAGGCGTATTTAACTGATTATCAGGTGATAAATTTCTATTTTCAAGTTTAATAGCTACAATTTTGGCATGGAGTTTTTCTTGATAATCCCAAGCGGTTTGGTAATCTATTAATCCTAGATTTTGGAATATGGTGCTTTTATTTTGAGACACTTTTATTACGAATTGTAAAATTCAAGTTACGTTTATTTATACAAAATTAGTCATTTTATTGACGAAGGACAAGGCTATTTAAACGGCACAACTACTTAAAATTACCCTTAAAATCCACTTCCTTTTTATGAAATGGGTCAATAATTTTATCAATCAAATCCGCCAAAATTGCACGGGTTATTAGTTGATTTCTGTTGGGATAATTTTTCATGATTGATTGCAAATAATCAGCCGGAACGGGTTGTATTTTAGTAAGTATTTCAAAAGCATCATCGGCTGCCAATTTCTCGGACATTACTTGTTCATTCGCTTGCATTTTGAGGTTTGGATAAATGATTTTTAGCGCATTTATGACCTCTCCATTGGTCATCACCGAGTCGGGATAAAACCATGTCTGGTTTGACCATTTGTAGTTTTTGCCTTCCCCTTTCAGTATTCCAGTTGCCCCAATTCGCTGAATGGCCTCAAAATTTAGATGTTCGGGTTTTACGTCCAAAAATGGCAATAAATATGCTTTCGATTTCAAGAGATTTTCTTGAACTTTTCTAATGGAAACTTGACTAGGCGAAATCTTTTCACGAACACACAAAGCAGCAAGCGTTCCGGCTGCCTGCCCAATACCCATTACCACCGGTTGCAAACGACTTGCACCGTTCACAATATTTGAAACCGAGATAGATTTTTCGGCAACTATTAGATGATCAACCTCTTCTGGAATTAAACTGCCCAAAGGAATGCTGAATGAAGGCACAGGAATATAGTACAAATCAGGCGCATTAGTGTTTTTGCCATGATGCTGGTCAACCGGATAATCGCCCACTGCAATACCCGTTCTGTAGAGTGGTTCGGTTTGTTCGTAAGGCTTTTCCAAATGATTCATATTGGGTCGAGCTAAGCCGTGAATTCTTCTACTTTCACGATGATAAGGAATCAGTGGAAGCTTGTCATCTGTCTGAAATTCATCCGATAAGCCAAGCGTTTTCCAACCCAATTCTGTTTGCATAAAATAAACAAATCCTAGCGTATGCTCCTTGGCTTTTTTGATGGCTTCTTGGCGTTGGGCATCATTCATTTCAATCATATTTACGTAGAAATCATTGCCGTTGATGGGCCAATTGATCATAAATTTATCATGCTGAATTTGCCCATAAGTTTTCATTTTATCACAATCCCAAAGGCGTGCCATTTTTTTATCGGGACATAATTTTTCACAGGCACATACAAAATCTTCCTTTTGGTAATTCAATGGTTTACTGATGGTTACGTCTTTGTTATACTCTTTTAAAATGGCTGCATACGTCAAATCTTGAATGATATTATTGGCTTTTTCTGGGGCAATTTTCTCGTTGTAAGTATGTTTTGATTCCATGCCCACATCGTATTTTGCGCCGACTTTTGCAGCCACATCCCCTAATTCGGTTCCATCAATTAGGATGGTGGAATGGATGACAATATTATCCGAAAAATCCACCGTCCAACCTCCAGTTTTTTTCTTAATATTTAAAAACTTTACCGAAGAAATCACGCTCAAATTTTTCTCTTTTGCGCACATTTCCCGTAAGATTTTTTGGGCAACTGCGGGTTCAAACATCACTTGGCTTACCCAACCCGAGGCCAATGCTGCCTCGCTGCCGTAATATTTAACTAATTCATTCCGAAATTCTTCCCAAAGTCCGGAGGGTAAATGATGATTTCCGTCGATGGCACTCACACCCGCCGAGGTCATCATGCCACCAAGCCAAGCCGTTTCTTCCACGATAATGGTCTTTGCTCCCATGCGAGCCGACTGGATTCCCGCCATTGTTCCGCTGGTTCCTCCCCCGATAATTAGTACATCAGTATTGAACACGCTTTTGTAAGCATAGGTATTTTTGAAGGATAAAATGATAAAAAATATACTCAAAAGTGCTTTCATGGTAAAAAAGTTGTTTAGACGTTTATATGTTTTGAATTTATATCAAATTTGCAAAGTAAGGCGCCTTGAAAATCTTAATTTTTACAAGAATATGAGTAATCTATCAACCCCAAAATTATTTTCTGGTTCCGGTCTTAGCCATCCGCTAAGACTTAAAACACACAGAGCGTACATTCGTTGTTGAAATTAATCACAAATGTTTTAAAGAAATAAATGTTTTCAAATCCTTTTTTGAAATTTGTAATTATTTTTTAAATCCAGACCGAGCGGAAGCTCTGTAAAATATAGGTCTTAGCGGATGCTAAAGACCAGAAGTAGGAAACACCTTGAACCATAGATGAGAACCACCTTAAAAAATTCACTTCTGACTTTCAAAAATTCATTTATTTGCTTTCAAATAACATTATTTGAAAAAATCCCACAAAAAAGTCCCTACAAACAATTTGAAGGGACTTTTTTTACAAACTAAATCAATATTTTACAAATCAACGGCACAACCATAAGCCGCTTCAGTGGCTCCTTTAATAGCTTCTGAAATCGTTGGATGTGGGTGAATTGAAGTCATAATTTCGTGGGCGGTTGTTTCTAAACGACGAGCCACTACTACCTCCGCAATTAATTCAGTAACGTTATATCCAATCATGTGAGCGCCTAAGAGTTCACCGTATTTTGCATCATAAATCACTTTCACAAATCCGTCTCTTGCTCCTGCCGCCGTGGCTTTTCCAGAGGCTACGAATGGAAATTTACCTACTTTAATTTCGTATCCTGCTTCAATTGCCTTCTTTTCCGTTAAACCTACCGAAGAAATTTCTGGCGTGCAGTAAGTACATCCTGGAATATTCGAATAATCCAATGCTTCCACGTGATGTCCCGCAATTTTTTCTACGCAAATAATACCTTCCGCAGAAGCTACGTGAGCAAGGGCAGGGCCGGGTGTAACGTCACCAATAGCGTAATAGCCTGGCACGTTAGTTTGATACCATTTATCTACCGTAATTTTACCTTTTTCAGTGGCAATCCCGACTTCTTCCAAGCCAATATTTTCAAGGTTTGCAATGACACCCGCTGCTGAAAGTACAATATCGCAGTCAATGGAAATATGACCCGTTGGTGTTTTTACGGATACTTTACAGCCTTCGCCTTTGGTATCAACCGATTCAACCGATGAATTTACGTGAATATCCACGCCCATCTTTTTGTATTGTTTTGCCAATTCTTTTGAAATATCTTCATCTTCAATCGGCACCACATTTGGCATAAATTCTACAATGGTTACTTTCGTTCCCATCGCAGCATATACGTAAGCAAATTCAACGCCAATGGCTCCAGAACCAATAATTACCATTGATTTTGGTTGGGTTTCCAAGGTCATGGCTTTGCGGTATTCAACCACTTTGACGCCATCAATTGGAATATTTGGTAAGGCTCTTGCTCTTCCACCCGTGGCAATCATTATACTTTTTGCATCATAAACCGTTACTTTTCCATCGTTGGCAGTTACTTCAACTTTCTTATTTTTCAAGGCTTTTCCATTGCCGATAATCACGTCAATTTTGTTTTTTTTCATCAAAAATTGAACGCCTTTCGACATTGAATCAGCCACGCCACGAGAACGTTTGATAACCGCTCCGAAGTCGGCATGCGCTTCAGAAACCGTGATGCCGTAATCAGCAGCGTGTTTGATATATTCAAAAACTTGTGCAGATTTTAATAATGCTTTGGTGGGAATGCAACCCCAGTTAAGGCAAATACCACCCAAAGATTCACGCTCTACCACCGCACATTTCAATCCCAATTGTGAAGCTCGGATTGCTGCCACGTATCCGCCAGGACCAGAACCAATCACGATTAAATCATATACTTGTGCCATTTTGTTATGTTTTAAGAGAATAATACAATTTTGAGGTACAAAGATAATCATTGATAGTATAGAGAACAGTGAATCGAGAATAGATATTTTCAAGTAAATAGTTTTTGAGGGTTTCGTTTTTTGATTTTATGTATCTTCGTAAAAAAATCGGCTGCTTTTAAAAAAATTCTATCAAAACGGAGAAGAGATAATTTTCTTTGTAAGTTAGGAATATTACCTCATCAAGTCCTGAGTGCCATTATTTTCAAGACTTTACTCAATAATGAAACCATTCAAAAATTAAAAAATGATGGTTATACATATTACGAATTTCCAAAAAATCCATATTTGCAGTTATATCGATGCGACCGTCGCTCGGTTCGATAAGTGATATTCGAAATTCGTAAAACTACTAGCTCAGCAAAGCCCTTTGATTAAAAAAACCAAAGGACTTTATTTTTATTCCTATCTTTGCAGTCCTAAAAAAGGATAAACATAAAAACAATTT
>JBBAKZ010000019.1:0-16748 GCA_040403275.1 Arcicella sp.
ATTTATCGTATTATCTACGTAAGCCGTTACATTTTTACCGGCCGAATTCAACCAGTCGCTGAGTTGCGTTTCGGTTGGTAAGGTTGCTTTATCTTTTTCGGGCGCTAACAAAATTACCGCCCGATTTTCAGTGGTAATTAATGTATTACTTAAAGCATTCACTTCTTCTATTTTTATGCCATCTAAGTATTTTTTAGTAAAATCAAAACTAAAATCTGGCGAGGTCAAGTTTTCATCTTCGATAAAAGCACCCACTAAACCACCCACAATTTGTTCGGAAGAAGTTTTATCTTTTTCCTTAAATGATTTTTCTTGCGAAACCATATAATCAGTTTTGGCACGTCCCAATTCCGTAGCTGTAAAACCAAATTTCTTCGCTTTTTCGGTTTCTTCGAGCACGGCAACTAAAGCTTTTTCAATATTTCCACCTTTGGCAACGGCAATTGAGTTAAAGGCATCTAGGTTTCCAACACCTCCCAAAAATCCGCCATAACTGGCATTTCCGAATAAAAAGGGCGGCTCAGCTTTTTGCGTAAGTTCCTGAATTCTAGCCGATAACATCTGGTTGAACAACGAGCGAACCATGCCATCACGGCGGTCTTGGTAAGTGACATCTTTGCGTTTAGGTTGCTTCGACATCACTTGAATAATGGTGTACGGTTGCTCTGGGTCAGTAACGATGGCCACGTCCGTCCCACCCGTAAGCGGAATCGTATATTTGGTTCTTTCTTTCTCATTAGCAGGATTTTGAATACTGCCAAATTTCTCAATGATCATCTTCTCAACCATATCCACATCAATGTCTCCAACCACGGCAACTCCCTCTAAATCAGGACGATAAAAGTCTTTGTGGAATTGATTTAAGGTTTCATATTTGAAATTTTTAAGGATAGAATCTTTACCGATTGGCAAACGTTTGGCGTAAAGAGAATTATTCAAAATTACGGGGAAAAATTTATCCCTCATTCGGGCATTTGCTCCTTTGCCCGTACGAGATTCTTCCAAAACAACGCCTCTCTCTTTATCAATTTCCGAAGGGTCGAGGGTGGCATTATGCGCCCAATCTTCCAAAATTTGCATGCCTTTTTTGAAAACTTCGATTGAATCAGTCGGAACGGGTAACATATAAACTGTTTCGTCAAAACCCGTGTAGGCATTCAAATCCGCTCCGAAACGAACGCCTGATTTTTGGAGGAAATTTACCAATTCATTTTTAGGGAAATTCTTGGTTCCGTTAAAATTCATGTGTTCCATAAAATGCGCAAGTCCTTGTTGTTCATCCGTTTCCAGAATAGAACCCGCTTTCACCATCAAACGCAATTGCGCTCGATTTTTGGGTTCGGCATTTTTCATAAGGTAATACTTCAAACCATTGGGAAGGATACCCGTTTTGACCCGTGAATCCATCGGGAGGGGCATTTTGCTCAAATCTTCCTGAGCCATTGTCGCAAAGTTGGAAAGAATTCCCAACGCTAAAGTTGCGACCAGTGTAGTAATTTTTCTCATTAGAATAAATAGCTTCCTACCCCTTCGGAGGCGATTTTTTTAGGTTGTGATGTCTTGGGGGAAAGACACGTATGGATTAGACTGAACTAAATAATTAATCGCAAAGTAAAACTATTTTTGGGGAATAACGGTGATAGAAACGATAAAATATTTTTGGAATTTTTTTTATCGGTCAAATTTCTTGAAATATTGACTTTTTAGACAAATGAAAGTATTAGAGAATGTTAGTTGCTAAATAAATCATTCATATTTATTTCATTCTGAATAATGGAAGTAGAATATTTATTTTTTTCTACTCCATAAGTTGTTATCATCGTCATGAAAACAGATTTTTTAGTTTTAGTTACCTCTTTAAATATACTTATTTTACTTCGCAGTTTTTCTGAATATTCTTTCGTAATCACGTATTTATCAATAGAAAATTTTGCTTCACACAAGTTTATTACTTGATCCCTGCGGTCGATAAGTAAGTCTATTTGTGCAGCTTTTTCTTCATTTTTACCTTTCCAAGTTGCTTCTCTCGACAATATTCCATGAATGCCTAATGCTTTTTTTATTTGTTCAATATGACTCAAACATACCTGTTCAAACGTAAATCCTTGCCAAGCTCTATGGACGGGATTATCCAATAAATTAATCCAAGCGTTCTTACCACTATATTGACCATCTTTGATAAATTTAAAATAAAATGCTGTGTAAAAATCGGATAACCTATATAAAGTATGATTGGTCTTCTGGTCTAATGAAGTATATGAAGTAATAAAACCGCTTTCTTCAAGGTCAGCCAATACTTTTGTGAGGGTTCCGCCCGATGAAATATCAGATAATGCCACAATTTCGCCACGTTGCAATCCTTGGGTTTTGGTCGAAAGTGTTTCCACTACTTTTTCATAAATATCATATTTCCGAAAGAGTGAACGATATAAGTTTAAAAACTCATTTTTCAGAAAGCTATTACTATCAAAAAATAATGCTTGAATGTTTTGGGTTGCCGATAATTCAGGATTGATTGCATCGAGATAATAGGGAATTCCTCCCACGGTCATATAAAGTTGGATGATTTGGTAACGGTCAAAAACACAATTTTTAGTCTCAAAAAATTCCTCTACTTCTTGAAGACAAAAAGGCTCAATTTTCATCCTTTGTGTGATTCTATTGTGCAATCCACCTGTATTATTTATCAACACATTAATCATCCAAGAAGCCGCTGAACCACAAGTAATCAATAGAATGTCTTTTCGATTGGTTGCCCAACTATTCCAAAAGTGTTCAAGCCCCGTCATAAAATCTGAGGCTTTTGTGTCTAACCAAGGCATTTCATCAAAGAAAATCACTTTCTTTTCTTTGCTTTCGATATTCTCCAAATGGTCAATCAGTTGTTGAAATGCTTCGAGCCAATTCTTGGGTTTATGCTCAAAAAATAGCCTTGATTGTCGTGACAGTGAAGAATGAAAATTAAATAATTGCTGAGAAGTGTCAGCATTTGCCAAACCCGAAACTTGAAAATCGAAGGTATAATTAAAGACCTCTCTAATCAGAAAAGTTTTTCCAACTCTTCTTCGTCCATAGAGCGCTACAAATTCTGATTTCGGGCTTTCTGTGATTTTTTGAAGCCTCAAAATTTCATTTTTTCTTCCAACAATTAACATTTTCTCCTTCATAATCAGCCAAATTTTACTCAAATATATATAATTTGGCTGATAAAACTATTTTACCAGCCAAAATGTATATAAAAAAGTGATTTTTGGCTGATTATGGGTAATGTTCAGTCATTGTATTTTTTGAAATATTGGCTTTTTGAGTAGAGGTAAGATATGATAAAAACGATAAACATAATTCCATAAATTATCAGCATTTGACTTAAACCTAACCCTTTTGGTGAAAAACATAATACTATCAATAAACCAATTACTCCAAAACCAAAAAAAAGTTTACTCCTCAGTGAACGAACTTTTCGCCAAACATCTTCATCTTCAAAATATACTGAAACATTTTCAGTTGGCATTGGTAAGAGTGAGTAATAATTCCCATATAAAATCAGGATGATAAAAATATATGATTCTGTGAGGCTAATGATACCCCAATAATTATATTTAAACAGTAATAAAATAGTCAATAAACAAATCTGATTTGCAACGATTAGTATGTCCATTCGCTTGCTTAAAAACGCCATTTTTTCGTCTCCATCTATAATCTCATCTTTTTTTAAAAAAACATAAAAGATCATGAAAGTGATGTTAGATGTAGTAATCCCTGATACCAAGAAAGAAGCTTCACCGTTTTTTATTTTATCTTCAAAACTGTAGGCAAAAATTGAGATTATGATTGGAACGACACACAAAGCAATTTTTTTAAGTAAATCTTTGGTTTTCATGATTTTAAGTGTTTTAAATGTGGAATTATTGCGTTTTGAACTGAACAAACCAAGCCATGATTTCATCCATGACGGTCATGTTGAGGGAATATTCTACAAATTGGCCTTTCTTCACGGCAACGACTAAATCTGCCTGTTTTAGCAAATCTAAATGGTGCGAAATGCTGGGTTTGGTCATGTTGAATTTATCGGCAATATCGCCCGCATTCATGTCGCCTTCTTTCAGCATTTCTAATATTTCCCTTCGGGTGTGGTCGTTGAGGGCTTTGAAAAGTATGTTCATTGATTATTTTAAAAAGATATTTAGGCAAATGTCTAAATACTATCTTAAACTTCCAAATGATTTACAAAAAATATTTAGATGGTTGTCTAAATACCTTGAAAAATAAAAAGTCGCCCTTTGCAGAACGACTTTTATAAATTACGTTAAATACGCTTTAAAACTTAAACTTCACATTCACGCCACCAAAATAATAAGCTTTGCTCGGTCCTGGGTTTACGTCCGTCGCAACACTCGCTGGGTAATTACTGCCCGCATCTGAGTCGTTGATGTTATTTCCCAAAAATAAGAAAGTATAATTGATTTGGTTGGTCAGGTTATTTCCCGCAAAATATACGTCAAAATCCATCTTTTTACCTGAGATTTTGTAGCCAATTTTACTGTTCAATAAAGCAAACCCCTTCACATTATTGGTATTGGCAAAATCGGTAAAAACATCGCCCATTACGTTATAAGTATTGTTTAGATAAAGTCCCATGTTGGTTACGATGTCTAAGCCCAAGGTATATTTTGTTTTAGGAACCCCCACTATTTGATTGTTGGTATAATCAACGACACTGCCTTTGTATAAGGTTTTGAAATCGCTGTATTTGAAATTATAATTTGAATAATTCAAAAATGGCTCAACTTTCTTGATAAACGATTTAGCACCGCCCACCATCAAATATCCCAAACTCAATTCTAAGCCCTGATTTGTCTGATTTCCCGTATTGGCAAAATAGGAATAAGTACCTCCCGCAGGATTTACGCCCGAAAGTTGGGTAAGTTTATTGGTAATATCAATGTTGAAAAGGGATACTTGATAGTCCAATTTACCCTTGAATAACAAGCCTTGAATACCCAAATCAATCATTCTGGCTTTCTCTGGCAATAAATTATCATTGGCTTTATTGATTGTTCCAATGAAAGAAGTCGAAGCCGTTGGTGCATTATATCCTTCGCTGTAACTCAAATTGACAATTTGTTGCTTGAAATTTTTCTGCAAAGCAATGTGGGGATTGAAAGAGGTTTCAAAACTTTTACTGAACGATAAATCTTTGCCGTAACTCGCCGTTGTCAATAAACCCGGACTCGCCAATAAATCTAAACGAGTATAATCAATCAGATTGGCACTCAAACCCACAATCAGCGACAAATCGAGGGTTTCAAAAGTCGTTCTATTATGGAAAAAAGAAGCGTACTGATTCGTCAGTGTTTTGAAATAGGAACCTTTTGAAATGTCCTGAACTTTTAATGGATTTGCGTCGTCAGTTCCGACAAAACGAAAACTCGTAGCCAAAGCACGAGATTGTTGAATTTCTGTGCCAAGCGTAAAATTGTTAGTCACATTTTCGGTAAAATTCGTCTTCCAATCAAACGTTGAACGAAGGCCAAAACTTGGGCTTTCGCTGTTTCCATCCGCTCCTGCTGATACATTTTTTAAGTCTTGCGCAAAGTAAAATACTGCCGTTCTGTTACTGAAATTTTTACTGAAATTATAGCTGTGAGTGAGACTAAAACGGGTCGTAACAAACTCATTTCTAGCATTTTTCTTGGCATAAGCCGAATTTCCATTATCAATTCCTGCGTAATAATCAGCGTAGGAAACTTGCCCTGTAACACCTTCAAGTGAATAATTATGACTCATATACGCCGTGAGCGATTGTTTACTATTCAATTTGAATTCGCCAAAAAATGTCAAGAAATTCTTAAGACTACTGCCTCTGGGTCGGTATCCATCCGAAGACAAATGCCCGTAAGTTAAGGCAATGGCCGAACTGTCATTCACGATGTCTAAACGAGTGTTCGATTGGAACAATCCAAACGAGCCAAACGATAATTTCTCGGTTAAAGAAACGCCTTTATCTTCGGATGATTTCATGTAGAAACGAGCCACACCCCCAACGCCTCCACCGTACATCGTGGCGGCCGGACCTTTTACTACTTCGATATTATTTACGTTGGCAAAATCAATATCATCTAAAACAGTCACGCCTTCAGCCGTGGTAATTGGTACACCATTAAAATAGGCTTTAATGCCCCAGTTATTAAATTTTTGGTCATTGCCATAACCCCGAATGACCAATCTTTGTCCGCCCAATTGTGTACGTTTATCTACTTGAACACCCGCCATGGTGCCCAAACTTTGCTCAATAAAAGCGGGATTATTGCGATTCATTTCTTCCTCAGTAAGTGCTTCTACCGACTGCGCATGGCGTTTAAATTCGCCTCTTTCTTTGGCGGTTTTACGCTTCTCTTTTACGATTACTTCTTCAAGTTCTTTGGTGGTGGTTTGAGCAAATGAAAGCCCCGACATTAACACAAAAATGGAAATTATAAATATTTTATTCATGATTCAATTTTAAAAATGGAAGGCAATTGCAATCAATCAAAATGCCTTTCGTGAAATCTTGGAAATATAAAATTAATAGCTGGCAGATTTTGGAAACCAACATAATTTCGGGGCGTATCACATACGTCTCGAAATCAAAAATGCCAATAAAAAGTATATCTAAAGAAATTGTGGAGGTTGTTCCAATTTGGAAATAAAATCAGAAGTGTGAAAAATGGGTAAATGAGTAGAAATAAAAGGTTTTTTAAAAGAAAAATGGTTGAAATAAAATGAAGAATTTTGTTGCGCAATTAGGGGTTGTGCGAGTAAATACAAAATAAGTTTAGCATTGTCGCCAATTGGCATTTGCTCCGTTTGGTGATTTAGTAATTGGCTGAATTTGAGTTCTAATTTGGTTTCATCATTATCGCTTAAACAATAATAATAATTTATGCCCGAAATGGTTTCAAAATAGGCAACATCGTATAAATTACCTTCAAATTTAAATTCTTTGGCTGGGTGTTCCCACCTTATTTTGGGTAAATTTTCAGCATTAGCGGCAATACAAATTAGTTCAGATTTTTTTAATGATTTAATGAGTTTTTGCGCTACTTTTTCCCTAATTTCATACTTTTCATAGCTCAGAATGGCATAAAATCCGCCCATTTTGAGTAATAAAGCAAAAAATAATATAAGGGCAAAAAGTGTTTTCACTGCGTTAAGTTGTTGGTCGTTATTCGATGTTCGTTATTCGAGAAATAACCATTTGATTATTAATTAGTTAGTCAAAATAAAAACATTCTTTACTTTGTATTTATTACTTGGTAGTAATTTTATTGCAAATAAAACCAATTTTGCCGGTTTTTCTCCTACTATTGTTAGGTAAAAGTAAAGTGACGTATTTTTGACAAAAATTCTTTCAAAAAAATGTATCAACAAACCATCAGAAATATAACCTACAATTTCCCCGATCTCAAAACCTTAATGGCTAAGGCGACACCGAGGCGGTCGGGCGATGAATTGGCGGGTGTTTCGGCAAAATCTGCTCAAGAAAGAGTAGCGGCCCAAATGGCTTTGGCGGAGATTCCTTTAAAAACTTTCCTAACTGAACATTTAGTTCCTTACGAAAAAGACGAAGTAACTCGCCTCATCATCGATTCGCACGATGCACACGCATTCGCTGCCGTGAGTCACTTGACGGTTGGAGATTTTAGAGATTATCTTTTACAAGAATCTACTGATAAACAAATACTCAGTAATTTACAAAAAGGACTAACGCCCGAAATGGTGGCGGCGGTAAGTAAAATTATGCGTGTGCAGGATTTGATTACCGTTGCGTCAAAATGCGATGTAATCACGAAATTTAGAACAACGATTGGTTTACCAGGACGTTTTTCGACTCGCCTGCAACCCAATCACCCAACGGATGATTTTAAAGGAATTGCTGCCAGTATGGTTGATGGATTATTCTACGGAAATGGTGATGCCGTGATTGGTATAAATCCGGCGACTGACAATGTTCCAACCGTAATTCGACTCTTGGAAATGCTTGATGCTGTTCGACAAAAATTTGAAATTCCGATGCAATCTTGCATTCTGAGTCATATCACCACCACCATAAAAGCCATTGAACGCAGCGCTCCCGTAGATTTAGTTTTTCAATCCATTGGCGGAACGGAGGCAACCAATACATCTTTTGGCATTAATTTGAATATTTTAAAGGAAGGCTACGAAGCGGGGCTTTCACTCAACCGAGGAACGGTTGGCAATAATTTAATGTATTTTGAAACGGGGCAAGGAAGTTCGCTTTCGGCAAATGCCCACCACGGACTCGACCAACAAACTTGCGAAACTCGTGCCTACGCCGTGGCAAGACATTTTAATCCGCTTTTGGTCAATACGGTCGTAGGATTTATTGGACCTGAATATTTATACGATGGTAAACAAATCATTCGGGCGGGTTTAGAAGACCATTTTTGCGGTAAATTATTGGGGCTTCCGATGGGCGTGGACGTGTGTTATACCAACCACGCCGAAGCCGACCAAGATGATATGGATACCTTGTTAACCCTTTTAGGCACGGCAGGTTGCAACTTTATCATGGGTGTGCCAGGGGCAGACGATGTGATGTTGCATTATCAGAGTACATCTTTCCACGATGCGCTGTATATCAGGCATTTACTGGGTAAAAGACCCGCTCCAGAATTTGAAGAATGGTTATTAAAAATGAATATTTTTGATGAAAAAATGCACTTAACAACGGGCAATGTGAAGTTGATTGAAGCAATGGGTTTTGAAAATATATTATGAGTTAGTGAGTTAATTGTGAGTTGTGATTTAGTGAATGTCAAGATGCTATTTTTAATATACAATTCACTCATTCACAACTATTTAAAAGTAATCACCTCATTAAAAATCCCTCTTTTGGCTTGCCATTCTTGGACTGCTTTCCCTGTTCCTGATGCCCAGGGACGGATTTCGTGGTCTTTCTTCCTTTTATAATCAATTAATTCTTCACAGAGTTTTATTTCACCACTTGCCCGCACGTGATAGGCAATAATGAGTTGGTTCATGCGGTGAAATTCGTATAAGCCTACAAATTCCACGATTTCACCATCAAGGTTTAATTCTTCTTTCACTTCACGCAAAATGCCTTCTTCGGGTGTTTCGCCAGCTTCCAAAAAACCTGTGATGAGAGCAAACCAACCTTCGGGCCAAGCGGCATTACGAGCCAAAATAATATCGCCTTCGTGTTCTACAATCGCCGCTACTACGGGCGTAGGATTATTCCAAAAAACGTAGCCACAATCACCACTTTGGTCAGTGCATTGCAGACGGTCACGGTCGTCTCTGAATTTTAATTCAAGCGGTTTGCCGCACTGCGGACAAAATTTCATTTTCTTCATAATATAAATTTGCGCACGGATGACACTGATGCTTGCGAAAACACGAATCAATATTAGAATTTTCGTACCAATACTACGCCAATGACTAAAAATAAGGCTCCAATGATTCTTCCTAAAGAGATTTCACGCACGGGAGCATCCAAAATTCCGTAGTGATCAAACAAAATGGATACGGACATTTGTCCCGCCACAATCAATCCGAAGGTTAAGGCAACGCCCAATCGAGGCATCAGCACAATGACCATACTCACATAAAAAGCTCCCAGCAGTCCCGCAAACCAAACATACCAAGGAGCATTTCGACATTGACTCATTAAATTTAGCGGAATTCGGGCAATGGCAGCATAAATTATCAGACCAATCAAACCTGTAAGGAAAGAGAAAAAAGCGGCTAAAACGGGATGCCCCACAAATTTAGCCATTTTGGCATTTAGCCCAGCTTGCGTTGGAAAAACTGCTCCGCAAAGAAAGGCTAAGAAAATTAAGAAATATTGCATTTAGAGAATTGATGAATGAATTTAGATTTACCTCAAAAGTAAAATTTATTCGTTAAAATCTGGGTATAATTATTTGAAAAGATAATTTTATGGCAGTTTTGTCTGGGCGTAAATCTCATAAGTCGCCAAAAGTGGGGTAGAAAAGGTAGTTTTGGCTACTTATAAAATTGGGAGATAAAAAATTCAGTTAAATAATTCATTTTTAAGAATTAGTAATTTTTGAGTACATCATTTTCTTAAAAACACTAATTCTCAATTATCTTTACAAAACCATCAACTTAAAACCCCAAAAAATGAAAAAATACTATTTACTACTTTTAGCTTTGGCGCTGACTATTTCAGTGAATGCCCAGAAGAAAAAGAATCTTCCACAACCCAATATCTCAACTTCACAAACATTACAAGGTACTACCGCAAGCGAACGCATGAAGGCTTTCGAACAACGTAAAGCACTGGAAATTAAATCATTAGTGAATAATGTAAAGTTTCGTTCGATTGGTCCAACGGTGATGTCGGGGCGGGTAGTTGATGTGGATGTCAATAATCAAAACCCTACTGAATTTTTTGTGGCGTATGCTTCGGGTGGACTTTGGAAGACTGAAAATAATGGCATTAGCTTCTCGCCACTTTTTGATAATGAAGCAGTTATGACGATTGGTGACATGGCGGTGGACTGGAAAACGAAGGGCAAGACTATCTGGATTGGCACGGGTGAAGCCAATTCTTCTCGCTCGTCTTATGCAGGTGTAGGCATGTACAAAAGTGAAGATGGAGGCAAAACTTGGCAACACAAAGGTTTGGGCGAAACGCAGCACATCGGCAAGGTAATTTTGCATCCAACCGACCCAAATACGGTTTGGGTAGCGGCTCTGGGCAAACTTTATACGCCCAATAAAGAGCGTGGATTATTCAAAACTTCGGATGGTGGAAAAACTTGGAAACAAACACTTTTTGTGGACGAAAACACGGGTGGCGTGGATTTATCCATCGACCCAAGCAATCCCAATGTTTTGTATGCGGGCTTGTGGCACAAAGAACGCAAATCGTGGAATTTTGTGGAATCTGGCAAAACAACGGGAATTTATAAATCAACTGATGCCGGTGAGACTTGGCAAAATATCACGGGCGAAGGCTCAGGTTTTCCGCAAGGCGAAGGCAACGGAAGGGTTGGTGTGGGCATTTCTCCACAGAATCCAAATATTGTGTATGCCGTTTTGGATAATCAGAAAAATCGCCCGGAGGATGGGAAGAAAAAAGTTGATAATGCACTGAATGCCAAGCAATTGAGAGCCATGACAAATGAGCAGTTTTTGGCTTTGGATGATAGTAAATTATCGGAATATTTAGACGAAAAACGATTTCCAGAAAAATACACTGCCAAAACCCTAAAAGCGGATGTAAAAGCGGGCAAATTTCAAGTGTTGGACATCGTTAAATTTACGGAAAATGCCAATGATGATTTATTTGATACGCCCATCACGGGAGCAGAAGTGTATCGTTCGGAGGATGCGGGAAAGACTTGGAAACGCACGCACAAAGATTATTTAGATTGGGTTTTCAATACATATGGCTATTATTTCGGAACGGTTTTCGTGGCACCCGATAATGCCGATAAAATTGTAATTCCAGGATTTCAGATCATAAAATCAGCCGATGGAGGTAAAACTTTCCAGTCGATGAATGCGGATAATGCCCACGCCGATCACCACATTGTTTGGATAAATCCTTCAAATTCTAAGCATCAAATCTTAGGAAATGACGGTGGAATTAACATCACTTATGACGACGGAAAAACTTGGTTTAAGGCAAATACACCGGCCGTTGGACAGTTGTATGCCATACAAATTGATATGGCAAAACCGTATAATGTTTACGCTGGTTTGCAAGATAATGGCGTATGGTTTGGCCCTTCAACGAACAAACCAGATTACGATTGGTATGACAGCGGAGTTTATCCTTTCAAACGTATTATGGGCGGTGATGGCATGCAAATTGCCGTGGATACTCGTGATAATCAGACGGTTTATACGGGTTTTCAATTCGGAAATTATTTTAGATTAAATACAGCAAACGGCTCACAGAAATTCCTCCAAATGCCTCAAGAAATTGGCGAAGTTAAAAATCGATTCAACTGGCAAAGCCCAATTTTACTGTCAAAACATAATCAAGATGTGGTGTATTTTGGCGGAAATCGCTTTTTTAGAAGTTTGGATAAAGGCGAAACATGGAAAGCACTTTCGCAAGATTTGACAAAAGGTGGAAAAGAAGGAGATGTGCCTTTTGGAACAATTGCTACCATTGACGAATCGCCGTTGAAATTCGGGCTTTTGTACGTAGGAACGGACGATGGATTAATTCATATTTCAAAAGATGGTGGCTACACGTGGACGAAAATTTCGGACGGTTTGCCACAAAACCTTTGGGTAAGTCGAGTAAATGCTTCTAACCACACCGAAGGAACGGTTTATGTTTCCTTGAATGGATATAGAGACGACCATTTTGCGGCTTACGTGTATCGTTCGGATGATTACGGACAGACGTGGCAGAAATTAGGCGAAGACCTTCCAACTGAAGCCGTTAATGTGGTGAAAGAAGACCCTAAAAATCCAAATTTACTTTACGTCGGAACGGATCACAGTTTGTACATTTCTTTGAACAAAGGAAAATCATTCATGCGTATGTCGGGTGATCTGCCCGCCACGCCCGTTCACGATTTAATTGTTCATCCACGTGAAAATGAGTTAGTTGTGGGTACGCACGGACGTTCAATTTACATTGCTGATGTAAGTTTAATTCAACAATTAGCGGATTCTTTGATGGATAAAAACTTGCATTTATTCACGATGAAGCCAATTAGTTTAAACACACGTTGGGGTAAAATTGACGCATCGAGAAAATATGATGAACCTGAGAAAAGAGAATATCAAATTCCTTATTTCACCAAAGCATCGGGCAAAACGAAAGTGAGTATTTCAACCGATAAAGGCTTGGTTTTGAAAGAAATGACTGAGGATAACGAAGCAGGAATTAATTACGCCTTATGGGATTATACCATCAATGCAGCGGCAGTGAAAGATTACGAAAAATATTTAAACGATACCAAGAAAAAAGATGACAAGGCCATCGTTTTGGAAGAAAGCGAAGACAATCAATTTTACATCAAATCGGGTAAATACAAAGTTGTTTTCGAGACCAACGGAACGAAATCAGAGCAACCTTTTGAAATAAAAACCCCGGAAAAACGCTCAAAAAGATTGGCAGTTCCATCAGCCATTTCTTCACCGGGGGAATTTGAGGAATGGTATGAAGAGAGTGGGTATGAAGGGAAGAAGTAAAAATAAAAAATGGCTGATGAAACATAATTCATCAGCCATTTTTTGTAAAACTCAACAAATTACAAACGCTTCAAAATCTCCTCGCCTATCGCATCCGTTCCTAAAATCATCTCTTTTGGCGTATCTTTTGTAGCAATATCTCCCGTACGGAAACCTGCTTTCAAGACTGAATCAATGGCGGAAATGACTGCTTCTGATTCTTCTTTCATGCCAAAAGAAATGTCTAATAATAAAGCTGCTGACAATACCGATGCCATGGGATTTGCGATGCCTTTACCCGCAATATCGTGTCCAGAACCGTGTATTGGCTCGTAAACACCTGTACTGTCTCCTATTGAAGCAGAGGCTAACATTCCCATCGAACCGGCAATTTGACTTGCTTCGTCCGTAAGAATATCACCAAAAAGATTCCCTGTTACGACTACATCAAACTGTTTTGGGTCTTTGATTAACATCATCGCACATGAATCCACGAACTGATGCGTAACTTGCACTTCTGGATAATCTTTGGCTACTTCCAAAACGGTTTCTCTCCATAAACGGCTCGACTCCAACACGTTAGCTTTATCAACCGACATCAATTTTTTTCCACGAGTCATCGCTGCATCGAAGGCTTTGCGAGCAATACGCTCTACTTCGTATTTACTGTAAATCATGGTATCATAAGCCGTATTTCCGTCTTCGATTCTTTCTCTTTTTCCGAAATAAACATCGCCCGTTAATTCACGGAAGAAAAGAATATCGGCCCCTTTCAAAATCTCAGGCTTGATCGAAGAGGCTTCTAACAATTCGTCAAATAATTTGATTGGGCGAAGATTAGCGTATAAACCCAATTCTTTACGCATTTTCAAAAGTCCTTGTTCGGGACGTACTTTGGCGTGTGGGTCATTATCGTATTTGATATGCCCAACCGCTCCAAAAAGGATGGCATCCGAAGCACGCATTTTTACGAGTGTTTCTTCTGGAAGCGGGTCGCCCGTTGCTTCGATGGCGACGTGACCGATGAGCGCTTCGTCGTAGGTAAATTCATGACCGAATTTCTCTGCGATTTTCTCTAAAACTTTTTTACCGACGGCAGTAACTTCTTGCCCAATTCCGTCTCCTGGGACTACAAGTATGTGTTTTTTCATTTTTGTTGTTTTAGGCACTGAGGCACAGAGGCACTAAGGCACAGAGTGAGGTCATGCTGTTTTTATTTTAGGCACTGTGGTACAAAGTGACCTCATGCAGTTTTTATTTTAGGCATAAAGACACTTAGGCATAGAGAGAGGCACAAAGTGGGTCATGCAGTTTTTAATTTAGTCACAAATACAACTAGATAAAAGACAAACTAGACATAAAGATTTTCTAAAAAACTTTGTGTCTATGTGCCTAATTATCATTCTAATCTTTAATCTTGCTAATTAATGAACTTAACATTCGATCTAACTCATTAGTATCGGATAATATTTCTTGAAAAATATCCTTGGAAATATAGTTCAAATTGAAAGAAATTTCTATTTGAGTTTGTAATTCAAAAAGTGACCCCATTGAAATTCTAAGAAAACGTTTCTAATCTCCTGTTGAATTTCGTCCATAACCCTCTGCAATATTGCTTGGAATTGATATGGCACATCGGCGAATTTGAGACGTTAACCCATAGTTTTCACTTTGAGGAAAAGTAGCTGTATTTTTATAAATGTTTGTTACTAATTTCATGGATTTCTGCCAAACAAATAAATCTCGATATGTATTTATTACAACCATGTTTATTTTAAAATTAGTAACTGTAAAAATCTTACTTTTTTCACTTCTTTGTGCCTATGTGCCTTGTTTTCTTTGTGCCTTTTTCAAATCAAATTCAGCATTTTCTGCGTTGCTTGAATGGCCGAAACCGTTTGGTCAGAATCTAATCCTCTGGTTTTTAAATCTTTACCGTTTAATTTCCAAGTAATAATCGTCTCACAAAGGGCATCCGTTTTTCCTCCTGGTGGAATTCTTACGGCATAATCGGTCAATTGTGGTAATTCAATTGCTTTTTTGAGGTAGATTTTTTTCAAGGCATTCATAAAAGCATCGTACTGACCATCGCCTTGAGCACTTTCTTCAAAAGTTTCTTTACCAATTTGCACTTGTAAAGTAGCTGAAGGGTTCAAATTTTTAGAATGAGTCAATACGTAATTTACTACCACAACTTTTTCTTCAATGGTGCTACTGTCCAAAACATCCGAAATAATATAGGGCAAATCTTCACGGGTTACAGATTCTTTTCTATCGCCTAATTCGATGATTCTTTGCGTAACTTTTTTCAAATCTGCATCTAATAATTTGATGCCTAATTCTTGCAAGTTCTTCTCAATATTGGCTTTCCCCGACATTTTTCCCAAAGCATATTGGCGTAATCTACCAAAGCGTTCGGGCATTAAATCGTTGAAATAAAGATTCTTTTTACTGTCGCCATCTGCGTGAATTCCTGCCGTTTGTGTAAACACATTTTCACCAACCACAGGTTTATTTACCGGAATCCTGAAACCCGAAAAAGTCTCAACCAATTTACTGACCGAATACAAAGATTTCTCCACGACCTTTGTAGCTACTTCGGGCATAAAATCATTTATAACCGCAATAGTACTTGCCAAAGGGGCATTTCCTGCCCGTTCACCCATACCGTTTACGGTTAAATGAAGCCCGTGTACGCCCGCTTTAATTGCTTCCATAACGTTGGCAACGCTCAAATCGTAATCGTTATGTGCATGAAAATCGAAATGTGTTTCTGGGTACCGTTTTACGATTTTATCCAAAAATTCAAACGTTTCTCTAGGAGTCAAAACGCCCAACGTATCAGGCAAAAGCACTCTTTCAATGGGCTGTTTGGTCAGAAAATCAAGGTATTTAAACACATATTCGGGAGAATTTCTCATACCGTTACTCCAATCTTCCAAATAAATATTAGACTTTATCCCTTTTGAAAGCGCCAAATTAATTACTTTTTCAATTTCAGAAAAATGCTGTTCTGGTGTTTTTTTGAGTTGATGAATTAAGTGATTTAAGGAACCTTTCGTTAATAAATTCATCATTTTTGCCCCTGCCTCAAGCATCCAATTTATGGAAGTTTCTCCGTCCACAAAAGTTAGGACTTCAATTTTATCCAAGCAATCGTGCTCTGAAGCCCATTTCGTAATTTTCTTCACCGCCTCAAATTCTCCCTCAGAAACTCGTGCAGAAGCAATTTCTATCCTATCGACCATCACTTCTTTCAAAAGCAGTTGAGCGATAGTCAATTTTTCAGAAGCCGAGAAAGACACCCCGCTGGTTTGTTCACCATCCCGGAGAGTCGTGTCCATTATTTCGAGATGGCGTTTCGCTATTGGCTGTTGGCTATTGGCATTTTCTTTTGAAGCCATTTTTACAAGTATATCTTAAAAATATGATTAGCAAAGGCTTTTAAAATATTAGTCTAAATCAGACCGCCGAAACAGCCAATAGCCAATAGCTAAAAGCTGATAGCTTTTTAATATAAACTTTTCTCTGCAAATGCTGTAATTTCACCTTTCATGCTT
>JBBAKZ010000020.1:0-16347 GCA_040403275.1 Arcicella sp.
ACTAAGAAGTCCATTTCTGTACGCATCAGACATTTATAAGCATCTCCGGGTGTACATACGATAGGCTCGCCACGGACGTTGAAACTGGTATTTACAACCAAACCATAACCCGTTTGTTTCTTAAACTGTTCAATTAAAGTCCAATATCTTGGATTAGTTTCTTTATGAACCGTTTGAATACGTGCCGAAAAGTCGATGTGGGTGATAGAAGGCAAATCCGAACGGAGATAATATAATTTCTCCATCAAAGGCAATGAACGGTAATTATCTGGCAACTCTTTTCTTCGTTTTTCTTGGACGTTGTGAACCAACAACATATACGGTGAATCACCTTCCAATTCAAAATATTCCGTTGCATCTTCGGCTAAAACCGAAGGAGCAAAAGGGCGGAATCCTTCCCGATATTTGATTTTTAGATTCAATTTCTTCTGCATTTCTTCGTTACGAGCATCTCCCAAAATACTACGCCCGCCCAAGGCTCGTGGTCCAAACTCCATACGACCTTGAAACCACCCTACCACATTTCCGTCCGCCAAAGCGGTAGCGGTTTTTGCGGCTAATTCCTCAAAATTTTCGTAATAGGTATAAAAGGCATTATATCTTTTAGACATCAAACGAGTGTCCACATCCGAAAATTCTGGCCCTAAATAAGACCCCTTCATAGAGTCTATAGCATTAATATCAACCTTACGTTCTTGTCCAAAATAAATATATTCACCTACCAAGGCAGCTCCCAAAGCGCCCCCAGCATCCCCAGCAGCCGGTTGAATATACACGTTTTTGAAAATCTTGGTATTTTGCAATTTTCCGTTTGCCACACAGTTAAGGGCAACACCACCCGCCAAACAAATGTTATCGGAGCCCGTCAAACGTTTGGCTTCTTTTGCCATCAAAATTACGATTTCTTCGGTAACGATTTGAGCCGCCAAAGCAAAATCACAGTGTTCAGGTTGAAGATTTGTTTCAGATTCACGACGGGCAAAACCAAAAAGTTTCTCCCATTTTTTATCCTTCACCATCCGTAAACCCGTAGCGTAATCAAAGTAATCTTGGTTCAACCAAATTGAGCCATCTGTCTGTATATCAATGAGTTTTGTGCGAATAATATCCGCATAACGAAGTGTTCTTTCTGAATTTGGGTCGCCATAATGGGCAAGACCCATCAATTTATATTCACCAGAATTCACTTTAAATCCCGCAAAGTAAGTAATAGCAGAATACAAAAGTCCCAAAGAATGGGGAAATTTCAATTCCTTCAAAATTGACATATCTTTTCCTTTCCCGTGACAAATTGAGGCAGTTGCCCATTCGCCAACACCGTCAATGGTAAGCACGGCAACTTCTTCGAAAGGCGAAGGATAATAAGCACTAGCAGCATGTGAAAGGTGATGTTCGGGAAAGAGTAATTTCACTTTCTTCTTATCAAATTCACCAATTTTGAAAAGTTCTTCGTAGAGCATTCTTTTCAAGAACATTTTTTCTTTCAACCACACAGGAATGGCAGTTAAAAACGAACGAAGCCCACTTGGTGAAAATGCGTGATAAGTTTCCAACAAACGCTCAAATTTCAAGCGTGGTTTGTCATAAAAAACGATTGCGTCAAATTTATCTAGGGTCAATCCCGATTCCAATAAGCAATATTCAATGGCTTTTGTTGGAAAAGCGGGGTCGTGTTTGATCCGTGTGAAGCGTTCCTCTTGAGCAGCGGCAATAATTTCTCCATTTTGAGTAATAGTTGCCGCTGAATCATGATAAAATGCTGAAATACCTAATATATTCATGAAATCGTTTTATGGGTATAAAAGACAAAAGTACGATAGATTGACGTAAAAGCCAATCTTGTAAGCTCACCAAATAATCGAAATTTACTAAATGGTAATGGTCGTCAAAATAAATTTTTTATTTTTTTACCTAAATCCAAAGAATACAACTCGGCTCCTAACCGATTCAAATGTTGTGAGTTGTAAAAATAAGTACGGTTATAACAGAGCGGATTGTTGGAATAATCTAAAAATTGGCAATTATATTTTTTAACAGATTCTTGACATAAATTAAGTAATTCACTTTTATTTTTATAATAGGGCTGCACTTCATAATATTCAGGGGCATATACCAAAATAACTTTAATATTCTCTCGCTGACAAAACGCCAAATATTCCTCAAATTGACGTTTTACTTCCTTATCAAATCTATATTTTGCTCCTTTTGGAAAACGTTTTTTAAAACTTTCAAAGTCTTTATTCCAAGCATAATCATTGCCCCGATATCCTTTATATTTTGAAGTAGTATCGTACAAATCTGAACAGCCCATAAAACCAAAAAAGCCTTCAAAAGCTATTTTTTGCTGATGTTTATACTTAAACAGTGGAATATTTCGCTGGTAAATATCAAATTCACCTTTGTGGTTATGCGTAACATTTTGAAGAATGGTATCTTGAATATAAGGCAAAAACTGAAGATAGTCCGCTACGTCTGCTCGTTTTGAAAAACCATAGACATCTACGTTATGAATAATATATTTGGGTTTCCGATTGTGTTGTAAATACATTCTAAAACGAGCGTATTGCATATCAAAATGCCAAGCAGAAAGTCCTAAATTGTAGGAATTTAACATCAGCAAAGAATCTATTATTTTAGGCGAAATATGGAATTCTGCCCGTGAAGAACCCATAATTAACAAGTCAGCATTAATCTTGGAATTATACAAATCATTCCAAGACGCAAAATACGCATTGCGAGATTTTTGCAAACCTGTATCAATCATGTAAGCGAAGGCATACAGACTAATAATTAACAAGACAAAAAGAAAAAATACTTTCTTCGAAAATTTTAAAATCATCGTTTGATTACACCGTTAATTTTAAAAACTTTCCTATCGCCAAAAACAATTTTCTGAAATCCATCTATTTGATAATCAGCTACTTGGTTATTTTTCAACGATAGTTTCAAGTGTCTTTCTGTTTGATATAAATAGTTGTCATTATTTACCAACGCTTCAATATTGATTCCATCCGTTCCTGCGTTCGTGATGTTCAAAAATTTAACGGGCAAATTTTCACTGTTTTTCAAGGTATATTTTACGCCCGTTGATGAACTATCCACTTGATAACTTTGGATAAAAGCGGGTTTATTCAAATCCGCTTGAATAAACAATGCTAATTCCTTCGCCCAATCAATGGTTTTAACCACTTGATTTTCAGATTTTTCTGCTATTATAATCGATTTTTGAACTAAGGGTTTTTGTTTGTTTAGCGTTTTAATTTGACTTTCTATCAAACCTTTTAAATCAAAATATTTCATTGTTTGATTTTCTTTTACCTCTTCATTGCAGGCACTTATTAAAGCTAAAAATATCAATAAACCGATTATTTTTTTCATATATAAAATCTTATTTTTAGGCAAAATTAAGTACTATTTCCCATGTTCTTTTAGTTTTTACACAAAAAGGGCTTCAACCATCGTTAAAGCCTTTTTTACATTTATTTTTTTACAAACTCAACAACTCTTTAAATCGAATGGCTTGGCGGCGTGAAATTTCGATTTTATCGCCACTTTCACGCAAGGTTACTTGCAAACCACCCGAAAACCACGGCTCAATTTTCTGAATATATTTCAAATTAATGATGTGCTTACGGTTGGCACGGAAGAATATTTTTGAATCTAATCTATCTTCCAAAGCATTCAAAGATTTGAGAACCAATGGTTTTTGGTCGTCGAAATACAAACGCACATAATTGCCCATAGATTCAAACAGACGCACATTTCCTAATCTTACAAACCAACATTTCTCCCCATCTTTCACAAAAACTTGGTCATTTTCAGAGAGAATTGTGGTGTTTTCTTTGTGGGTTTCGGTCAGTTGTTTTTGACGGTCAAATTCCTCTTCAACCTTCTGAACGGCTTCCGAAAGGCGGTGCAATTCGATGGGTTTCAGCAGATAATCCAGCGCATTAAATTCAAAAGCCTTAATCGCATATTCATCATAGGCCGTCGTAAAAATGACTTCGGGAACGTAGCCTTCGAGGTCAGTCAGGAGGTCGAAACCCGTTTTCCCTGGCATTTGAATATCCAGAAAAAGGAGGTCAGGATGCAAAGAATCAATCAAAATGACTGCTTCATCGGCATTGGCGGCTTCGCCCACGATATTAATTTTAGGAAAATTTTCGAGCAAGCGTTTCAGTTCATTTCTTGCTAAACGTTCATCATCTACGATTAGAGCTTTCATATTTTTTGTTTATTGGTAAATCGTTGTTTTGTAGCTAACCCCGATTTGAAATCGGGGTTGTTTGGTTCGGCGACTGTGTCGCATTTCATCAATTGCGACACAGTCGCTAAACCATGTCCGCCCCGATTACAAATCGGTGCGAGCGGTAACTATCACTTAATAACCAGCCTTTACCAAGTTAGTTATTTTCGTCAACGGGCTATCTTTCTCTGGTTCAATTTGTGGTATTGGAATAATAATCTCAGCGGTTACTACATCCCTTGAAGCCTGAAAAATGCTAAATTTTGATTCTGATCCGAACAATAATTCCAATCGGTGGGCGGTATTTTCTAAGCCAAATCCACCCGAATCGGTCGTTTCCAACGTACCAGTATTGCTTATAATGATTAATAAATTTTTACCCGCAACCTTCGATTCCAAACTCACAAAGCCCCCTTTTACGGGTTTTGAAACCCCGTGTTTAATGGCATTTTCAACCAACGTTTGCAACAACATCGGCGGAACTTGCACGGTTAAGGTTTCGGGATAAATATTTTTACGAATCTGCAAACGTTCTTCGTAACGGATTTTTTCAAGGGCTAAATAATCATCCACCGTTCTCATTTCTTCCGAAAGCGAAACCGTTCTACGTCGATCTGCCAGCAAAGAACTCCGTAGAATATTGGATAATTGCGTTACCGCTTTTTGGGCTTTGTCGGGGTCTTCCAAAATTAATGCCCGAATGCTATTGAGGGCATTAAACATAAAATGGGGATTCATTTGGGCTCTCAAAACCTTCGATTCTGTCTCTTTTACCGACGACTCTAAGCGAATTTTATCCACTTCAACTTCCGATTTTTTCTCAAAGTAATGAGAAGCGTAGTAGAAAAGCGTCCAAATCGTTAAAGGTTTTGCCCAATAGAAAATGTACTGTAGAATGAAGAAAAAAGACCAAAAATCAGCTTTTTCATGCTCTCTTAAAATGTAAGTATCAATCGGAATATTAAATAATGTCATAAAAACCGACATGGCAGTAACCGACAGCAGAATACGAGGAATTACTCTTTCGATTGAAATTTCTATCCAATCGTATTTTTTAATTACTTTCCTAAAATTATGCGTTAAAATGATAGCGAAGAAAATATTTAAAACCGCCGAAGTAAACCATTCAAAAGACAAATTGTAGGTATTGATATATAATACTACTTCGTTGGCAAGCCAAGCTGACCAACCAAATATTTGTAGTATCCAATATAATTTAATTCTTGACATAACAATTACCCCTCTGTTTTCACTAAGTTCTTTATTACTGAATAATTACGAACTACCTCCTAATCCCTAACCCCTATTTATTTACACAGCAACAATTTAACGTAATCCGATGGAAAACGTGGGAAAAAATAAGTAAACGGAAAGTTGTGTGGATAAACGGACGATTTTGAAAGGCTTTGACAAACAGATTATTCAGAAATCCCTGCTAAATGTGTAATATCACAAGCTATTTCAATACTAAATTTTTGCATTTCATAATCATAAGTGAGTTTGTACAAACACAAATTAGCGTGGTCGAAAGTATCCATTTCATTCAAGGGGCGTTCGAGGAGTAACGTGAGGAGAATACGGATGGCTCGTCCGTGCATGGCAATCAAAATAGTTTTTTCTGCGGGGCGACTAAGGATTAAATCAATAACAGGTTTTTGACGAGCAATCACATCAGCCGGACTTTCGCCTCCTTCCGATGGCATATCGGTTTCACCTGCTATCCAGCTGTCAATCAACACTTTGTAGTATTCATTATCCCGATTATTGGGAATTTTCCCTTCACGAACACCCCAACTAATTTCGTTTAGTCCAATGTGTTGTTCCCAAGGAAGATTTTTTGCTAAAAATTTATTTACTGATTGATGCGTTCTTTTCAAACCAGATGTATAAACTTTGTCGAAAGGAATGTGTTGATAATGTTGAAAAAATGCCTCGGCTTGTGCTTTTCCCAGCTCATTAAGGTCAGAATCTACGCCACTTCCTTGCACTACACCTTGGCGGTTGAAGTCAGTTTCTCCGTGTCGAATTAAATAAACTGTTTTCGTGGTTGGACTTTGTGGATGTTGTTCAGACATTGATTTTCAATTAATTGCAAATTATCCGCAAAAGTACGGTATTCTGATTACAATTTTGCTTTATGAAAACATCATTTGTAAAATTTTCTTTTTTATTTTACTCGTAAAAATTTATCTTTCAATTATAAAAAATGATTAATACTTCAATATCACTCGAAAATTTAAATAGAATGAGCACAGGCAACATGGTTGAACATTTGGGAATAGAATTTACCGAAGTTACACCCGAGTACATCTGTGCGAAAATGCCAGTTGACAATCGCACTAAACAACCCATGGGACTTCTACACGGGGGAGCATCGGTAGTTTTAGCAGAATCTTTGGGAAGTGTTGCTTCTTGGTTATCCTTAGAAAATCCAGAAAAACAAGCGGCGGTTGGCGTGGAAATCAATGCAAACCATTTGAAATCTGCCCGAGAAGGCTATGTTTATGCAAAATGCACCGCCTTGAAAGTGGGCAGAACCATGCACGTTTGGGACATAAAAATCACGAATGAAGGGGGAGATTTAGTTTGTGTTTGTCGATTGACTACGGCAATTATTGAGCAACGCTCATGAAAACTATACTAAATCGACAAAATCAGCGTAATTTTAGCATCAAAACATTTTACGCAACTAATGACTAAAAATAATTCACCCTTGCAATTTTGGAACAATTTCCAAAAACCCACGAAATTTCTTTATTTATTTTCAATTCTTATTCTTATTATTTCACTGATAATCTTTGGATTAGCCTATTTCAAGGGTTTAGAAAACGTAATTCATTGGGATGTGCTCAGTGAATTGGGCGAAGTGCCTATCGTTCTGGACCAATTCAGAGTGGGCAATGAAACGCTCAGTATTCCTGCCAAAACTTTCACCATCACCGAGCAATTTGTTGCCTCGCCAATGGTTATAAACACCCTTGGAAATTATCTATTTTTGGGGCTTTTCACATTCGGGTTTATCCTAATTTTATCCGCTCTTTCGGCTCTCAAACGCTTTTGGTATTTAATATTTACTGGTTCCGTAATTCTGCTGATTGTTACCTTTAATTTAGGTTTGGTTTTTAATCTCGCTGATAATTATATAAACATGGCTGCCATCATTTTATACATCGGTACGAGCTATTTTTTCCACGCTTTTCGCCCTGATATCGCCATTCTTACTCGATTTTCCGTTTTCTTTTTGATTACTATTTTAGTGGGAATAGGCATTCATTATTTTGCTAAAGTAAATACGCCATTTTTATTACTTTCAAGTTATAGAACTTCGGGAGCGGTGCTTCTTTCCATCGGATTTATTTTCTTAATTTCATACGAAATAATCAATGGTTTTCTAATAATCACTACTTCCTCGAAAGGCACCAAACAATTACTCAACTTCTTGATTATCAATATAATATATTTAACAAATGTGCTATTAGTTTTTTTATACAATAATAAAACAATTGATTGGGACATGATTTATTTGAATCCATTTTTATTGTTAATCATCTCAATAACGCTAGGCATTTGGGGGTTTAGAAGTCGTAGAAATTTGTACCTTGAAATCATGAATTTTGAGGAATCGGGGGCTTTTATTTATGTGGGATTGGGCATCATCACACTCGCTACTTGCGGACTTGCTTTCGTTACTGGCAATGACCCCATGATTGAGGTTTTTGAAGATACGGTAACTTATTCACATTTAGCGATGGGTATCATGTTTTTGGTTTATATAATCTTAAACTTTTCAAGCCTTTTTCGAGATGGATTAGAAGTTTACAAAGTCGTTTTCAAGCCATTTCGTTTCCCGATTTGGATGTTCAGAATCATGGCTTTAATCATGATTGGAGGCTTGCTATTATTCATCGATTTCTTTCCTACCAAACAATTTTCAGCCGCTAATTATAATGCTTTGGGAGATTATTATTCCAGTGCGAAAGACTATAAATTTGCCGAAATTGAGTACAAAATTGCGCTATCTTACGAACCTCGCAATCATAAAACAAATTATGCTTTAGCCTCACTTTCACTCGCCCAAGGCGATAATGAAACAGCGGGTGTATATTTCAGAAAAGCAACTGCCAAAAACCCTTCACCCTTTGATTATGAAGGACTTAGCCGTTCGCTTTTGGATGGAGAACAGTTTTTTAATGCTATTTTTGTGTTAAAAGAAGGCGTACAAAAATTTCCAAAATCGGGCGAATTACAGAATAATCTGGCTTATTTATACAACAAATCAAAATTGTCAGATTCAACGCTAATTTATTATGAATTAGCCAGAAAAAATGCCAAAAAACCAGAAGTGCCAACCAGCAATTTATTAGCTTTTTGGGCAAATAATTTAAAAGATAAAGGGATTGAAGAGATTTTAAATACCGCCGAAGACCTTAAGTATAATTCATTCCAAGCCAATAAGTTAGCACTAATAAATGTAGCCAAAAAGGCCTCACTCCCAGCCGAAAATTGGGGTGGAATCTTCTCGCCAGATTCAATCTTAAATGCTTCTGATTTTGCTTGGATTTATAACCAATCTATCCATCAAAAATCGAATGGTAAAACCTTACCTTTGAGGCGATTAGTGGAATCAGAGGACAACGAATCATTATCCGAAGATTTACTTTTTGCCAATGCCCTTCAAGATTATTATCAAGGTGATAAACTAATTGCTTTTCAGAATTTTCAGGCTTGGTCGTTGGGAGATTCTACGTATAAAAAAGGAAAATATTACGCCCTTTTATTGAATACTTTATTGAAAAAAGAGAAAACTGAATCTGTTTTTATTAGCGATATCAAAGACCCAACGGGACAAGGCTTAAAACAACATCCTTTGAATGAAAGCGTGGTGGAAAAAGCCGTAGAAATATTTAACACAAACAAACAACCCGAAAAAGCCTACGATGCCATTTCAAAAGCAATTGCGTGGCGAAAAGATTCGCCAAAATTGTACGAACTATTTATTATACAAGCCTTAAATATTGGCATGAAAGACTATGCAAATGAAGGTTTGGCGATGCTTCAAAAATTATCCCCAACCGATTATCAGCGTTTTCTGCCGACCTATCAAGCCAAAATACAATCCATCGAAAAGGCGGGTGCTGGTTTTCAGTAAATTGGTAAGTTAGTTTTAAATTATTATCAAACATGGAAATTATACAAACTACCAATATTTCAAGACGATACGTCATGGGTGAAGAAATTATTCAAGCCCTCAAAGACGTTTCTATTTCGGTAAGTAAAGGCGAATACGTGGCTTTTATGGGTCCTTCGGGTTCGGGAAAATCCACGTTAATGAACATCGTTGGTTGTTTGGACACACCCACTTCTGGACGCTATATTCTTAATAATCAAGATGTTAGTCAAATGACTGAAAACGAATTGGCAACCGTTCGTAACAAAGAAATTGGCTTTGTATTTCAGACATTCAACCTTTTACCTCGTCAGTCTTCGCTCGAAAATGTGGCATTACCTTTGATTTATGCGGGTTACAACAAAGCCGACAGAATCGAAAAAGCCATGCTTACCCTCAAAGGCGTAGGACTGGAAAACAGGGCTCATCACAAACCAAACGAACTTTCGGGTGGACAACGTCAACGGGTTGCCATCGCCCGGGCTTTGGTAAACGACCCGTCTATTCTTTTGGCCGATGAGCCTACGGGAAACTTAGATACCAAGACTTCTTACGAAATCATGGATTTATTCGACCAATTATATTCAAAAGGCAACACCATTGTTATGGTTACGCACGAAGACGACATTGCTCAATACGCCCACCGAATAGTTCGCCTGCGTGACGGATTAGTAGAAAGCGATAAAATTAATCCGAATGTAAAGAAAGCGAAGGAGTTGATGATGAGTTTGAAATCGCAGGATTAGGAATTGAGTCATGAAGAATAAACCCATCTTATTCAATATCATTTTCATAAACTACCTTTACTCCTTCATGATTGGCAATAAGAGATAATTCTTGACATCATTAAAAAATATTATTAGTTTTAATTTCAAAAAATAAGATATGGCAACGCTTCAAATTTCAGAAATACAACTTTATAATATTCCCAGAGAAAAAATCGGAGACCAACAGTCTCAATCGCTGACTGATTATGTTGAGAGTAGAATTGACAGGGAGTTTGAAAAGAATAAATCTGTTTTATCAACAAAATCCGATATTTTAGAATTAAAGAATGTTCTTTCGGAAAATAGGTCTGCGACGATTAAATGGATGTTTATATTTTGGACAGAACAATTATTAGCCATGTTTGCCTTCTTAAAATTTTTGGTGAAATAAATTACTTTCTTTTTTATTTCAGGTTAAGGCTTGTATATCTAAATAACTTCCGTACCTTTGCAGTCCAATCAAATGGAAACACAACACCGCAGGATGGAGCAGTAGGTAGCTCGTTGGGCTCATAACCCAAAGGTCACAGGTTCGAGTCCTGTTCCTGCTACTGAATAAAAGCGTAACTTACTCATAAAAAAGTAGTTACGCTTTTTTGCTTTATCATTACCCTTATCAAAATGGAACAAATCAATCACAAAGCTGGCTTTGTAAGCATCGTAGGCAAACCCAACGTGGGCAAATCAACGTTGATGAATGTCTTGGTGGGTGAACGCCTCAGTATCATTACCTCCAAGGCGCAAACCACTCGCCACCGCATCATGGGAATTCTGAATGGAAACCATAAGGGTACTGATTTTCAGCTAGTTTACTCGGATACCCCTGGAATCATTCTGCCCAAATATGAGTTACATAAATCAATGATGACTTTCGTGCATAGTTCTTTGGAAGATGCCGATGTGATTCTTTTTGTAACGGATATTTTTGAAAAATACGATGAAGATGATGTTATCGATAAACTCGCTCGGATTGACCATATTCCCGTTTTATTGTTGATTAATAAGGTAGATTTAGCCACGGAAGAACAAATCGATGAGAAAATTGCTCATTGGCGTGAACGCTTCCCGACGCAGGCCATTATTCCAATTTCAGCATTGACAGAACAAAATACTGGTTCAATTTTTGATTCAATCGTGGAGCATTTACCCGACCATCCCCCCTATTTTGACAAAGAAGAATTGACCGACAAACCCGAACGTTTTTTTGCTTCGGAAATCATCAGAGAGAAGATATTTTTGAATTATAAAAAGGAAGTTCCGTATTCGTGCGAAGTGTCGATTGTGGCCTTTAAGGAAGAAGAGAATATTATCAGAATTTCGGCAGAAATCTACGTAGAAAGAGTAACCCAAAGAGCCATTTTGATTGGTCATAAAGGTGAATCCATCAAGAAAGTGGGTATTCAAGCCCGTGAGGCCATGGAAAAATTCTTTGGCAAAAAGGTCTTCTTAGAACAATTTATCAAAGTAGAACCCGATTGGCGATCAAAACAACAGAAATTGCGGATGTTTGGGTATGGTGGGGAGTAGTTACGGTTTTGGATTTTGGATTGTATTTTGAATGAAATTTATTGTAAATTGAGTATCAGTAAACCATAAAATCACACGTTCATGCTTGTTGTTGAAAAAAAACGCAAATCCAAGATTCAAAAAATACCGCCTCATTTGATTTATGAGGAAATGAATGGAAAACCTTTGTATTATAAAGGTTATAAAGCGGTATTATCAGGTAAAAAAAATCTCTCAGAAATTATGGGTTGTAGCTCATTACATTCGGTACTTGTATACGTACTTGGCTTATTTATTGGGAATAATCTCAACAGAAAAAAATATCAGGTTGCTTCCAATGAGGCAGGTTTCCATTTAAGTTTGAATGAAAATTTGGCGAGTGATATTGCCATTTTTGAAAAAGATAAAATTGTGTTGGATGATAAATATTTTACGGTGCCTCCCAAAGTAGTGATTGAGGTAGATATTAAAATTGATTTAGCGGAAACTGAGTGGAATAATGAAATCGAATATTTGTTAGATAAATCTCAAAAACTCTTAGATTTTGGCGTTGAACGCATTATCTGGATTACGACAAAAGCTAAAAAAGTATTCGTAATTACGCCTTCTGATAAGTGGTATGTAGTTAATTATCAAGAAGATATACAAGTTTTAGATGATTGTGTTTTGAATATTGCGAAGTTGTTGGAGGAGGAGGGTATTGTGGTTTAATTGTCTGTGGGATACAGATAACCGCACTAGAAAATTTAGAATTAGATACTGACCATTGTAATTTTATGATTAAACTCATTAACGACAATCGCTCATGAACTTACAATAGAAACAGCAAAAAGCCTCTTAATCGAAAATTCAAATCAGAGAAAAGCAAGCTCAAATAAAGGATTTAATCAAAATTGCAGATTCAAAATTATCTAATAGTGATAGGGTATGGAATCTTTAAAAACTGAATTATCAACTCAATTACTGAAAAGTGTTGGAAAATAAAATATTATCAAAAACCATTCTTCTACCCCTACTTTAAAAGTATATCATTTCAAAATCGAGGTGCTTGTAAACTAAGATTAAAACGCTGATATTCAGTTCTTTAATTAATTCACGGTTGGCAGGAAACAGCTCACAAAACCAGTAAAATGTCAAATATTGTTGCAATTGTTGGTCGCCCGAACGTGGGTAAATCAACGCTTTTTAATCGCCTGATCGAACAGAAAAAGGCAATCATGGACAACGTCTCGGGCGTTACAAGAGACCGCCACTACGGATACGGCGAGTGGATTGGTAAATTTTTCACCATCATCGATACGGGCGGGTACGTACACGGGTCGGATGATGTTTTTGAAGGGGCAATTCGTGAACAAGTGGAAATGGCTATTTCGGAATCGGACGTTTGTCTTTTCGTGGTAGATTGTTCAACGGGTGTAACTGACTTGGACAAAGACTTTGCAAAAGTGCTTCGGAAGTCAAAAAAACCCGTTTATATCGTTGCCAACAAAGCCGATACCTACGAAAAAGGGATGGAAGCGGTTGAGTTTTATGAATTAGGCATGGGCGACCCTTACGCTATTGCGGCTGAAAGTGGTTCGGGAACGGGAGATTTATTGGATGCGGTCGTAAGTCATTTTCCAGATGAACCTTACGAAAATCCAACGGCAGGAATTCCTAAAATTGCGATTTTGGGTAAGCCAAATGTAGGAAAATCATCTTTTTTGAATGCTCTTTTAGGGAAAGAGAGAAGTATTGTAACGGATATAGCTGGCACCACTCGTGATGCCATCGACAACCATTACAATATGTACGGTAAGGATTTTATCATTACGGATACCGCTGGAATTCGTCGCAAAGCCAAAATGGAGGATAATATCGAATATTACTCTTTCTTGCGAACTATTAAGGCAATGGAGGAATGTGATATTGCGGTGATTTTGATTGATGCCACTACCATTGATATTCAAACGGGTTTGCAGTCGCAGGATATGAACATCGTTTCGATGGCCGACCGTGCGAAAAAAGGAATTGTGTTGATGATTAATAAGTGGGATTTGGTTGAAAAAGATGCGATGACTTCTAAGAATTTGGAAGATGCGGTGCGTAAATGTATGGCTCCCATCAATTATATGCCGATTATTTTTACTTCGGTAAAAGAGAAACAACGTATTTTTCAGGCCGTAGAGAAGATTTTGGAGGTTTATGAAAATAAAACCAGAAAAATTGCGACTTCAAAATTGAACGATGTCATGTTGAAGGTTATTGAGAATTATCCTCCGCCAGCATGGAAAGGTAAGTACATCAAAATCAAGTACATGACGCAGTTGCCGACTAAATCACCATCGTTTGTGATGTTCTCGAATCTTCCACAATACATCCGTGAAAGTTATGAGCGTTATTTAGAAAACCAAATGCGAGAACATTTTGATTTTACGGGCGTGCCAATTCAGATATATTTTAGACAGAAGTAGTGCAACCACACAGATAATATAGGAAGCATAGATTTGACTAGAAATTAGGTAAATGGGGATTAGGGATTCAGTTCTTTAATCCCTATTTTTTATAAAACGGCAAACCGTTTATCGAAGTACTAAAAATTAGACCACAGATTTTTCGTCTTGTGATAAACCCTTTTTATCACTCCATTGAAACCGTAAATAACTCCCCTTGTTCATTAGATATCATCAATATTTTATTAGTCATAAATACAATTGCTTCGGCTTGTTTATGCGCAAACTTGAAACAATCTATTGGTTTTTTAAAGTTAACTTGCTGATTTTCAATACCGAACAAAAACACTTTTCCGTAAGTCAATAAAGCAAATATCTTTTTATCTGGACTTATCGCAGCACCCGTTACCATCGTTTTAATAAAAATATCGTCTTTGTGAATGATTGAATAATTGCCCGCTTGGGTAGATAAAGCGTACATTCTTACGGCTTTGTTTCCTCGATTTTTCGTGAATAAATATAAACTATCGCCAAGCTCAAAAAAGGCTTCACAATCATAATTTAATTCACTTTTTGTGGGTGGAAATTGCTTTTGATACGCATAATTAAAAGTAATTTTTTCCATTTTATCGGGTTGATTTTCTGGAAATTTATAAATGGTTAAATCTTTGCGGTTATTTGCATTATTCCCAAAATCGCCAATATAAATATTTCCTTTATCATCCCGTGTAATTTCTTCCCAATCTATGTTTTTTGTCGTCGTAAGTGGTAAAATGGATAATAATTTCCCCTTTCTGTCTATTTCAAATAATTCTGCTTTATTTCCTCCATCATTATGAACCCAAAAAGTAGAATCTTTGGAAGTAGCCACCATGCCGGAACATTCCTTAATTTTCGGAGATATTTGTGCAGGTTGAGAAACTGTAAAAAAGTGTCCTTGATTTTTAAAACCACTTATTTTGGCTTCGGATGTACAATTAGTGGAAGCGGCTTTTAGGTTAAATAGCCACCAAAGGACTTTTGATTGAAGGAGCATAATTTTATAGGTTTAAATGTTTGTTATCATGCTAACGAGATTTTGTATTTTGTTATTCTAAATGAAAGGAATAAAAAAGGCCTGCAAATTTTAAGATTTACAGGCTTTTCAATGAAGATATATTTTGGTTAAACTCGCACAACCGCTAATTCTTTTAATTCTTTCATTTGCGTTTTAAAATACTCAAAAATTCCGAACATCGCTGCTGAAAACAAAAGGTTGCTCAATAAGGTATTTTTCAAAAAAGGAAGTCCCATCGTGAAACACATTCCTAAACCTTCCATGGTTTGTGGGTACATCGTCCCTCCTGCCCAAACAAAAAAGTTAGAAATTAGAAAAAAACCAACCGTACCTAAAACATTGGCAATTAATAAATTAGTGATATTTACTTTTTTCAAAACGACGATTCCGATGGATACTACCAAAGCAAAACTCACAAAAACAGCTATTTCAAATCCGAAAGAAAACGTTGGATAATATTTTGTGTAAAAAACATTATTTAACACTAAGTTGGATAACCAAAGGGCCATCATTGGAACAATAAAAGCCCATTGTTTTTTAGCAAAATACGCCCCACCAAACAATGCCATGGCACCAACTGGTGAAAAGTTTTGCATTGAAGGAAAAGCAATCGGCAAAAAACGGCTAATGGCTGCAATTAAAATCATCCCTGAAATCACCGCAAAACGTATATCTATTATCTTTTTCATCGTAACATAAAGCGGTTTTTAACTCGCTGGTTAATTCTATTTTACAAATTTAAGAAGGTTTAAAGAATTCAGCGTAATTTTGGGGAAATAAATATAGGCTTTTGGCTTTCAGCTTTTGGCTTTCAGTTTTTCAATACCACGAAGTCTGATAGCCAAAGGTCAAAAACCAAAGGCTAATAGCTAAAAAAATGCAAAAATTAGGCTTATTAGGTGGTGGACAATTGGGCAAAATGTTGCTCCAAGCTGCCATAGATTTAGATATTCACGTCAAAATTCTTGACCCCGATGCAGATGCCCCTTGTGCAAAAATTGCACCCGAATTTGTCGTCGGTTCTTTTCAGGATTTTGAAACTGTTTATCAGTTCGGACAAGATTGCGAGGTGATTACGATTGAGATTGAAAACGTTAATCTAGAAGCGCTCAAAATACTTCAATCGGAAGGGAAAAAAGTATTTCCTCAACCGGAAGTTTTAGAAATTATTC
>JBBAKZ010000021.1:0-3721 GCA_040403275.1 Arcicella sp.
GTCATCATAAATTTCTTATAAATACCTCTCTATTCTCAAAAATAGGCTTTCATAAATTTCCCAAATTCCAAACTGAATTTTCCTGAATGAAACTCACCCTACTAAACTTAGGATAAGTTATTAAAAAAGAACAATTAATCATACCGATTGATAAAACAGATTATTTTTTCATTCATAAAATAAATTCCATGAAATATTTTCACCCATACTCAAAAGGTCAATTTGAGTAACAGGCTGATAATTAAGGAGAAAATGGCAGGATATAGAACAATATCTGTTCCCTGTTGAAAAAGTTTTTAGAAATAAGTTTTAACGTACGAGTTAGTGAAAGGAGGTATTTATGCTATTGTTGCTGGAAAATTGGAACATTTATCTTTTCAAAATGCTTCTAAAAATGGCTAACAAAATTTTTCTTTGACAACTTAGGGGTAAGGAAACCTCTCCTAAACTTTTAGGCGATTATTTCCCGCCAAAATGATACCCAACGCCTAACCAAGCCCTGAATTGTCCGGCTGCACCGTCGTATTGAACGTAAGGAGATAATTCAAAATTGAGACTTACTTTGGGTGCCTTCTCAAATGGATAAGCCCTTAGACCAAAACTACCAAAGTAGCCGTTTACCAGCCTTCTACTGTCCACAATGGCACCCACAATTCCTAAATTTGCCCCTCCTCCTACATAAAAATTGGCATTGCGAGTATATCCTAAATTTACCATTAAAGCTGGTTCAGTATTTAAAGAAGAAATAAAAGAATTCATTTGAAAACGAAAATCCATCCATACCACCTTTGTCGGGTTTGTAGCAATTGACAATTGTTGAGCATTACCGAAAGGATAATAGCTAATTGCCTGAGCGTTAGACTTTTGAATAAATGAAAAAATAATTATAATAATAAAAATATGCTTGAGATACTTCATGATATTTAATCGATTTTGTGTTTTTATTAACGAAAGTAAGTAATAATTTCTAAAATTCCATTTCGTTTAAGCATGCTTTTGCTTTCTTCTCATTATTTTCTATTTGGCAAAAACGTGTAAATTGTAAGCCAATGTTGCACTTCTGCCAAACAATTTATTCTTGCAATTTCCCAAGATATTTATTCAAATTTGAAATTTTTAAAATAAAAATCTACTAATAAACCATATTTATGAGTATTATTTGGCCATGGTTATTCTTTATTTATTTAGTCCATAAAATTAGGCTATTTTTATCTTTTTATTTCCAAAATCATTAAAATCTCTATGAAATTATACAAAACAAATCAAGGTATTATCATTGAATCCGCTGATAAATTTTACCTCTCAAATGCAAAAAATTGGGATACTTACGTCAATCAAGACAATCTTTTTGAAGTTATAAGCACTGATATCCAATCACTTAATGAAATAACTTGGCGTTATGAGGGAATTCTTGCACCCATCGAAAACCAAGAAATTTGGGCTTCGGGCGTAACCTATTTGCGTAGTCGTGAGGCACGAATGGAAGAATCACAAGATTCCGGTGGAGCTGATTTTTATGCCAAGGTTTATGAAGCAGAACGGCCCGAACTGTTCTTTAAATCAACGGCTGCTCGATGCGTAGGAACGGGCGAAAAAGTCCGCATCCGCAAAGACTCAAAATGGAATGTTCCTGAGCCAGAATTAACCTTATTTATGACTTCGAGCGGTAAAATTGTCGGCTACACCATTGGCAATGACGTTTCTTCGAGGGATATTGAGGGCGAAAATCCATTATATTTGCCCCAAGCCAAAAGTTATGACAAAGCGGCCGCCATTGGTCCTTGTTTGTACGTTCCAAAAGACGTAATTAATCCAGATACCCAGATCTCTATTGAGATTATTAGAAATGAAAACATATTGTTTTTAGGAGATATTTCTATCAATCGAATCAAAAGAAAATTAGCAGATTTAGCGCATTATTTATTCAGAGAAATGTCGTTTCCAAACGGGGCTTATTTGATGACAGGAACGGGCATTGTGCCTGACAACGACTTTACATTATCAATTGGTGATGTAGTGAATATTACAATTGAAGGAATTGGGACTTTGAGCAATGAGGTGGAATAATTGCTTTAGATTGACCTCCCGAAAATTTTAAACTTTCGGGAGGTTAAACGGCAGATAAACAATTCTTTTAAATTCGTAATTTCTATTGATTTTTGAAATCGCATTTTAATGCTAAAATCATTAAAATCGTGTTTAGAAAATTTCAAAACATCTCCTTCAAACTTCCCCAAAGTGCTTTTTTCTTCGGAATATCGTTTTGAATATCCAATAAGGTATCTGAATAAATAAACTTAATTCCTTGCTTTTCAAGCATTTGATAAGGCTTTAATGACACATCGAGATTTAATTCTGACAAATTTACGCCAAACGTAATTACCTGATTTACAAATTTTTGAATAAAAATTTGGCTTAAATCCACGCTTTTATTTTGTGCTAATTCAAGTATATCCACGGATTGCAAATCTAATTTTACTGCCCCTAAGATTTTCCCCAAAAGTTCGCTTTCGACTGGGTTTAAACTGCTCGATATGATGAGTACTTTTTGTTTGGATTGATAAGATGAAGCGGTTATTGGTGTCTCGACAGACAACTTCAAAGTCGGCTGTGAAGGCACAGACAATAACGTTTTATCTACTTTTCCGTGGTTCGTGTCCTCACCAACAACCACAAATTCATCCTTCAATAGATAAATATTTTCTCCTGCAAAAAGGTGTTGTAAAGCAATTGTATTTTTTTCTAGGTACATAATTTATGTCATTTGACCGCAACTATTATGATAATCAATTTTCAAGAAGAACCTCAACGCAGCCAAATTGATAATCCGAACTAATAAACAATTGAATTTCATTAAGTCTTAATCTAAGTAATTCTTCCATTTTATTGGTTGATATATTTCCAGTTTTCATGAGTATTACTTTGGGAGGAAAACCTAATAACTGGCTCATTTCAACCTAATCATCATCTTGGGTCAAGATTACAAAATCGTATTTTTTTGCATAATTCCAAATGAGATAATCTTCTTTTCCAATTAATCCTAATCGCTTAACTTGTTGAGAATCAGGAAATATATCAGCAATTTTCTTAACAAGTCTCTATGAAATATTTTCATCTATCAATAATTTTATCATGCGGCGACTACAATTTTTGTGTTTTTCCCTTTAGCTGCTGCATATTGCAAGCAAGCCAAAATTTGATCATTGGTCAATTCTGGAAAATCTTGGAAAATTTCTTCATGAGACATTCCAATCGAAAGCCAACCCAATACATCATATACACTAATTCTGGTGCCTTTTATACAAGGACGACCAAATCTAATGTTTGGATTAATCGTGATAATTTCTTTATAATCTACCATAACCTTATTATTTAAATGAAATGATAAACAAATATACAAATTTGTTCACCACTTCATATTACCATTTTTACTCAACATTTCAATAAAAAACGCTCCAAAAATGCCAAACAATGTTCTTCTTCTTCAACCATTCCCATGTGAGCAACGTCATCCAAAATTGAAGAAGAAAAAAACTTTGGCATCATAATTTGAGATTTAGCATCAGCGGGCGAAACGCTCTTATCTTTTTCCCCAATAATAAACATGACTGGAACACGCAAAGCCTTCAAAACTGAGCGTCTGTCTGAACGGTCACGGATGGCTTGCATTCCCGCAATTAAAGCCTCTGGGGGGAATTGAGAAGCATGTTCAATATGTTTT
>JBBAKZ010000021.1:3731-11505 GCA_040403275.1 Arcicella sp.
ATGCAATTTCACAAATTCTTCGGTGTATAAAGTGGGCGTCGAAGCACGCACAAATACCGCTGAACCACTGTTTTTTATTGTCTCAATAATCTTGTTTCTCGCTACCTTTTTTTCATCCGAATCAGCAAAAGAAGTAGAATGAAAAAGACCAAATCCAGACAACATTTGTGGGTATTTTTCGGCAAAAGCTAAGGCAATATAGCCTCCCATCGAATGTCCGATTACGGCACATTTTTCAACACCCTGCTCCACTATTTTATCATGGACAAATTCGGCATAATCTTCCATCGTTTTCAGAATACTTAATCTTGCATAATCAGGAAGGATAACGTTATATTCTTTTGTTAAAGTATTAGCATAATCATTCCAGATTGTGGAATCTTCGCCAATTCCGTGTAATAATACGACCGTTTTTTTCATTATGTTGAGGGAGAAAGGTTAAACTTAGCATTCAATATTTGCCCAATTTCTAAGGCTTTATTTTTAACAAATGTAGCATTTTCACCGGAAAAAAGCATATCCACGGTCGAAAACCAATGGTAAAGCCAGTGCTCAAAACGCTCTGTGGTGAGTCCGTGTTTCTGATGAGCTTCAGCATGTGTCCACATCATGCCTCCGGTGTATGAACCCGTATGAAAAAGCCAGTTTTCCCAAAAATTAACGGCACGAATCAAATGGCTATTCCATTGATCTTCGGGCATTTCAAAGATTTTTGATAAAAGTGGGTCTTTATGGAGGTTTACATAGAAAGTTTTGACCAAATTTTCTAGGTCTGTTCTGTTATGTATGTCTTGCATTTTTTTTATTCTTCAAATAGTATACCGCTAATCCAAGCAACATCCCGCCAAAGAAAATCATGCCTAAATCTTGATTATAATACACAATTGCCACCATGCAAATCATGGATAAAACAAGGGCAATCAGCGGAAAAATTGGATAAAAAGGAGCTTTGAAAGGGCGTTCGAGATTGGGTTCTTTTTTACGGAGAACAATTAAACTCAGCATACTAATACCGTACATGACAACCGCTCCCAAAACTGAGAGGATGATAATTTGAGAGGTTGTTCCGGAAAAGATGGCGATAAATCCAATCAATCCTCCTGCAATTAACGCCCAATGGGGTGTTTGGAATTTTTTATTGACGACACTTAAAAAAGCGGGAAGATATCCAGCCCGTGCAAGCGCATAAATTTGTCGGGAGTAGCTAATTGTATTACAATGAAAAGAAGCAATTAAGCCGAAAAGTCCAATACTAGCGAAAAGTTTTGCTAAAGAACTATTCTTTCCCAAAGCCATTGAAAGCGTTTCTGGCAATGGATAATCTATTGTACTCAAGGTTCGCCAGTCGCCCACACCAGCACTCAAAATCATGACACCCAGTGCCAAAACTACTAAAGTAATGATACCCGAAATGTAAGCTCTTGGAATTGTAGTTTTGGGGTTTTTCACTTCCTCGGCAACCATCGCCACCCCTTCAATTGCTACAAAAAACCATACCGCAAAAGGAATACCCGCAAAGATTCCCTTAATGGTCAAATTTGGAGGATTATGCGCCATAAAATTCTCCGTTTTGAAGTAGGGAAAAATAATAACTATAAAAATTATCAGTTCTAAAACTGATAAAATGGTTACGATTAATGAAAATCGGGCAGATTCCTTAATCCCTAAAATATTGATGGCAATAAAGACAAAATAAGTCCCGATTGCCACGGGAATTTCGGAAATTTCAGGGTACAAGAAATGAATATAACTCCCCAAAGCATAAGCAATTGCGGGTGGAGCTAGCAGGAAATCAACTAAAGTGGCAAATCCAGCGATAAATCCCCCAACCAAACCAAAGGCTCGGTTGGCGTATTCAAAGGCTCCACCAGCATCGGGAATGGCGGCCGTTAATTCTGTATAAGAGAAGATGAAAGTCACATACATGACTGTTACGAGCAAGGTTGAAATTAAAAAACCAATGGTTCCTGAAGTTTGCCAACCATAATTCCAACCAAAATATTCACCTGAAATTACTAATCCTACTGCAATTGACCATAGTTGATACGTGTTGATTACTTTTTTGAGTTGGGTCATATTTTTGGCTGTTGGCTATTAGTTTTTGGCTATTAGCATGATAGTTAGTGATCGTTTTAAACAATTATTCTCGAAGATGGCTGAAAATTGCCCATTGCTCAATGACAATTGCTTAAAATCAAAACAAATGTAAACCTTCAATATTTTTTAGCCAAGAATTTGCAGATTAATATTATCCGCAATAGCTTTGAGGATAACAGAAGTGGCGATACGCTCCTACAATTAAAATTGCTTAAAAGCAGAAAAAATGACAAATATTGACTGGTTGGTTTTAATACTTACTTTGGGGGGAATTGTGGGTTTTGGATTCTGGAAGGGGCGAGTTTCAAAACAAAATATTGAGGGATTTTTATTGGCAGACCGACAGATGCCGTGGTATCACGTTACCCTTTCGGTAATGGCTACCCAAGCGAGCGCCATTACATTTTTATCTGCCCCTGGGCAAGCATATACCGACGGAATGCGATTTGTTCAGTTCTATTTTGGGCTACCATTGGCAATGATAGTACTCTCCATTACGTTCGTTCCGATGTTCAACAAAATGAAGATTTTTACGGCCTACGAATTTTTAGAAGGCCGTTTCGACCTAAAAACCAGAACCCTAACTTCTTTTCTTTTTCTTCTTCCACGGGCATTATCTACGGGCGTAACCATTGCGGCTCCTTCCATTATTCTCTCTACAATTTTAGGCTGGAATCTTTACTGGACCAACATTCTTACGGGAACTATCGTAACAATTTATTGTATGTTTGGCGGCTCAAAAACCATTTCTTACACCCAATTGCAACAAATGTTTGTGGTGTTAATCGGGATGTTTTTGGCGGGATACATGGTCGTGCATTTATTGCCAGTAGAAATGGGATTTGTCGATACGTTGAAAGTGGCGGGTAAAATGGGTAAAATGAACGTAATTGATTGGAAATTTGACCTTAATAATCGGTATAATGTCTGGTCGGGATTGATTGGCGGATTCTTTTTACAACTTTCCTATTTTGGTACTGACCAATCGCAAGTAGGCCGTTACCTTTCGGGCGAATCAGTGGGAGAAAGTCGCTTGGGATTATTGATGAATGGTATCTTTAAGATTCCAATGCAATTTTTGATTTTATTGGTTGGTGTATTGGTTTTTGTCTTCTATCAATTTCACGAAGCACCCTTATTTTTCAATAAAACTGAATTAGTAAAAATAGAACAAAGTGCTGAATATCAGGAAATTACTAAGAAAAATACGGTAATTTTTACACAGAAAAAAGCAGCCGTTGAAGGATTGGCAATTGCCTTGAAATCGGGTGATGAAACAGGTATCAATATCCAGAAAAATAAAGTTCAAGAAGCAGATATTCAAACCAATGAGTTACGAAATGAGGTAAAAGAACTACTCAAAAAAACCGATAAATCAGCCGATACCAACGATACGAATTACATCTTTTTATCTTTCGTAACCAAGTATTTACCCCATGGTTTGGTGGGTTTATTGATTGCGGTCATTCTTTTGGCTTCTATGGGTTCGATGGCTTCGGCTTTTAGTTCGCTTACATCCTCAACAATTGTGGATATTTACCAACGAATTATTCACCCAATTGATACCGAAAAGCATTTTTTGAACGCTTCAAAAATCTCTACTTTGTGTTGGGGAATTTTCTGTATTATTGTGGCACAATTTACCGCAAACATCGGTAGCTTGATTGAAGCCGTAAACATCTTAGGTTCATGGTTTTACGGAACAATTTTGGGCGTTTTCTTAGTTGCTTTTTACTTTAAATCTATCAAAAGTAATGCCGTTTTTTACGCCGCAATTTTGGCAGAAATCGTGGTAATTTACACGTGGTGGATTGACTTAACGGCTTTTTTATGGCTTAACTTAATTGGCTGTGTTTTGGTAATCATCTTGGCAGGAATATTGAATTTATTTTACAGAAAAGATTTGAGGTAATTGCTAAAGAATCTCTAAAATACAGTATTTTTGTAATAAACAAGCGGTAAAATGATAATTGCCAATCCCATATACGATACAGTTTTTAAGTTTTTAATGGAAGATATTTCCGTGGCGAAACCAGTAATTTCCGCTATAATTGGCGAGGAAATTATTGATTTAGCTATCAAACCACAGGAACAAACCACTTTTTCTGACAAGTATCTTTTAACTGTTTTTAGATTAGATTTTAAAGCGATTATTAGAACTGTTGACGGAAATGAAAAGAAAGTATTAATTGAACTTCAGAAAAGTAAGAATTCTTTCGATGTTATGAGGTTCAGGAATTATATCGGAACGAATTATAGTAATACCGACGAAATAGATGGATTTAAAACAATTTTACCAATCGTACCAATTTATTTCTTAGGGTTTAATTTAACTATTAAGCGCCCTGTTTTAAAAATTGGAAGACAATACCAGGACTTAACAACGGGAGAAATCATTCATGAAAAAGACGATTTTATTGAAAATCTCAGTCATGATTGTTTTATCGTTCAGATTCCAAATTTACACACTGAAACGGTTACTAAATTAGAAAAAATATTGTCAATCTTTAACCAGAAATGGATTTTTGATAACGATCAGAAGTGGCTTTTAAAATTTGATAGTGAAAATGTGGATGAAGATATTAAAGCAATTGTGAAAAGATTATCTTTAGCCGCAGAGAGCAATGAAGTGAGAGAACAAATAAAAATTGAAGAAACTTTTGATGATTCGATGGACAGAGCCTTGAGAGAAAAAGAGAAAGTTATTGAACAAAAGGAAGCATTAATCGAACAGAAAGACGCTGTAATCGAACAAAAAGAAGCATTAATCGAACAGAAAGACGCTGTAATAGAACAGAAAGATTTAGAAATTGAAGCGATGAGAAAATTAATTCAATCATTACAAAAACAATAACCTTATTTCTCACTCAAATCTTTATTCACTTGAATGGTGGGAGCAGGCATTTCCGCTTTCTTTTCTGGGGAAAACAAATAATTGAAACTTTTGGTATAAAGAAAACTTGCACCACCAGCCGTGAAGGTTTGACTATTGTTTATAGCTCCTCCTAAGGACGTCTGCAAATTTCTATTGTAGGTCTTGAAACGAAGACTTCCATCACGAGTAACAAACCATTCCAAAGCCCAGTCGCCAATGAGTGACTGGGCATTTGTTTGATTGGTAGTTGACGTAAAACCACCACTTCGAGTAAGTCTGAAACGGTCGTTGAAATTATAGGAAAGTCGCAATTGCAGATTATTAATTAAATCTTGATTTAAAGCCGTTCCGTTCACCGAAAAATCGACATTTAGATTTGGGTCAATTTGTGAGAAAACATTACTAATTTGATTAGAAAGCAGTTCTGAAAGACTACTTACCAAATTTATCGAGGCAAAAGCACCCGCATTTTGTGGCAACATAGAGTTCAATAAAAGTACATTGCTTACTTGTCGATTCAACTCTTGTTCATCCGTTTTGATACGATTTTCAAAGGCTGTAACGCCCGAATTGAACTCAGGATTTTGTGGATAATCTCGCATTTTCATATCAAATGTAACTGTTGGATGTAACAATCTATCCTTTAAATTTATTGTTACATCAACGGGATAACGGCGGGTAAATTGGTCTTGGTTTTTCAACAAACTTCCTTTGCCAACGGTATCAATGACAGAACCTAAATAACTTAAATTTTGGGAATAAACGGCTTTAATATCCACTACGGCTTCATATGGGTCGCCTGTCCACGAAATTTTACTGCCACGAGTAATATTAAACTTTTTATTAAGAATATTTTGGAAAGTAAATGTGTAATCTCCCCGCTCAATATTATAGTCGCCCGTCATATCAAAACCACCTCTTGTATCGACTTTAAAATTGAGTTTTCCAGAACCATTGGCTCGCATAATATCCCCCGTTTGTTTGTCAAATTGTACTTCTCCGTAAGCATCGGGCGTGAGTTCAAAGTTCAAATCCATCTTAATTCCACTCGTATTTACGTTTGAAACCAGTTGTTTTTTATTAACAGAATCTCTTTTAATAATCGCACTCAAAAACTCTATATCTTCTTGACTACCAGCATCTTGTGCTTTATCTAGGGGAATATACAATCGGGTTCCTCGGTCGGTTTTAAGGTCAGTATTGATTGTTAAATTATCAAAACTTCCGCCCAAGGTGAGTGCCCCTGTGGCGTATCCAATGCCATAATACAAATCATTATCTCTTCGGGTAGTATTCAAGATTTTGAAACGGTTCAATTCTGCGGCCAATTGAACGTTAAAAGATTTATAGCCGTCATAAAATACGCTTCCTTTCAAACTTCCTTTGTTCCCTTCGTCGTCGGTCAAACGCAAAGATTTAGCTCTAATTTCATCGGGTTCAAACGTGATTTTATCCTCAAAATTCAAGACCGATTTTAGATAATCGAAAAATAAAGTTCCTCTTTTTATATCAATTATCCCTTCTACAATTGGATGTGATAGTTTACCCGAAATATTCAGTTTTCCATCTGCTGTGCCACCCATTTTCGAGAAAATCCCTTTCACAAAAGGCTCTAAAATTTGCAAATCCGTTTTGCTCAAAGTAGCTAATAAATCCAAAGAATTTTCGGTACTTTTAGGGTCATAAACGCCTTTAACTTCTAGAATTTTTGTGTTCAAACGTTCCAATGAATAATCTACATTCAATTGCTGTTTTTCATTATCAAATACGCCATTTCCAGAAATATTACCGATTAAAAAATTATCAATTTCCAGTCCTTCAATGCTTAAATTACTCTCGGCATTTAGGTTTTTATAAATATTTTTTAAGTCAACTTCACCATTCACTACTCCCTTTAAATTTAAGGAAATAAGCGGTGCGAGTGTTTCTAATTTAAAGTTTTTGGCCGAAAACTTTAAAGGTTGTAACGAGTCTTGAGAAATCAATCCATTCAAAGAAATAAATTGCTCTATGTTATTGATAATCAGATTTTTAGACTTCAATTCATCTCCAATAATTGTCAGTACATTATCAGGATTTATGTTCCAATTTTGTTCCAGCAAATGAAACTTTGACTTTTTAAACTGTAATTCTAACCCATCTTGAATAAAACGTAAAGTACCATTCAAGTTGGCTCTATTAGTCGTGCCAACCTGTTTTAAACCACTTGTAAAAGCAATTCTATCTTTCGCCCAAGAAGCCTCCACTTCAAGGTTTTCAGTTGGGCTCAATACATTCATTTTCTGGCTTCCAGAATTCAGAATCAAGGAGGCTAAAACCTCTGGATTGTTATAATATTTTGAAGAGTTGAGGTCAATTTCTGATTTAAAAAAACGATACCTTTCGTTCAATAAAAGCGTATCAATTTTAGAATTTAGGGAGAATGTTGAAGTATTACCAATACCAAAATTTCCCTCAATTACGGTCTTTTTAGAAATGTGAGCTTCGGGATAAACGAAGGATAAAATTGGGTCAAAATTCTTTAGATAAAACTGATAATCAATTTTGTAAGTTTGGGGAACAATGGCAGGTTTTGCAGCGTAATAGGCCTGACGAGTGGCTTCATCGCCCGTGAAATAAATTTTATACTCTTCCACTAAAACCTTTAAATCTTTAATCGCCTGCGAGGGATTAAATTGCCCCGTAAAATTCAAATTTACTAAATCAGAAAGTACGGCTAAACGACGATTATTTGCACTCAATTGAGAGATAATTTGCAGAGAATCAAGCACTAAATTCTTTTTATCGAGGGTCAAATAGACA
>JBBAKZ010000021.1:11515-15770 GCA_040403275.1 Arcicella sp.
TCCAATTTTTGCCCTCTTGATTGCACGTCGAAAATTGTTGAAATTCTAATATCTTCTTCGGTGAAATTCAGATTTTTGAGATTTGCTTTGGCAATTTTCCCCAATAAATCTACTTGGTCTTTTCCTTCTCGCAAATCTACTTTCCCAAATAAATCAAAGGTTAAATTAGTATCTTTTACCGCTACTCTTCCATCAAAAAGTTCATTGGAAAGTTTGCCATCTATGCGAATACTTTTGTAATTGTATTTATTATAAGTAAACTGATTAACCGTACCATCAAAGTCCAAAACGGCACTTTTAATGGATAAGCCTTTTCCTTTTATTTTGCCCGAAAGCGTTAAATCTCCGAAATATTCGGAATCTTCCAGGAGTTTATTGAGCTTAAAATTATCTAACTTTAATGAACCATCGTAGGAAGAATTGGCAGAATTCGACTTTAAAATCATGGCTAAATCCACCTCAACTTTACCCAAATCAGACTCCATCAAGCCCATCGTTTTGAAATCAGAAGTTGTGCCTTTAAACGTGCCATCAAACATCACATGACCAAATTTATCCAAGGTTTTCGCTACATCTTTTCCAATATATTTCTCTAAATCAGCCACTTGCACGTAAGATTTACGCATTTTCAAGTCCATCAAAGTTTTTGGAATCGTGGGTAATCCTTTGAATGAAAAATCACCTTTTAATTTAGATTTTTTACCAAAATACAAATCAAAATTTTGAAGTTTGAAGTCGTTAACTGTGCCATCAAATTTTCCATTGAGATAATAGATATCTTTGTATTGATACATATCATTCACAATTCGGGCAATATCATTCGTAAAAACAACCGATGAATCAAAGTCTGCTTGCATCCTCACTCGTGAATTCCAATATTTAAAATCCTTCTGACTCTTAAATGACATCGTAATTTTATTACGAATTACAGTATTGTTTACTCGCAACAATAAATCATCAAAACGCATTTGCGTATCTGAGATTAAAAAATTGGTTTTCAGGGTTTTAATCTTAAAATCAGAGGCTTTGTCGTACGCTCGAAGGGTCGTTCGGAAAGAAACTGTATCACGAATTAAGGTAAAATCGTTGAGGTGGGCATTGAGGGCATCAAGTTTAAAATGATAATGGTCGAACGATTTTGGGTCGTTCATATACTTTTCCGATTCATCATCCATGACCAGAATGCCATCCACAATATCGGCTTCGGTAATGATGAAAGGCGTTGGATTTGAATTTATTGGTTTAGGCGTTGGAGAAGCCAATAATTTATTGATTCTGCGGATAAATTCATCAATATTCATGTCACCCTTTTTATCCGTAACAATCCTTACGATAGGATGATAAAGGCGAACGTAATCTAAACGAGTTTTAGTAGAATCACCCTTGAATCCCAAAGATGGAATGGTTAAATTTAAAAATCTTCCCGCATCCAAATTCACCTCTAATTTTTCAATATTGAGCATTTGGGTACCTTGATAATCTCTCACCCGCACGCCTTCCAAAGTCGCTTCGTCAAAAAATCGTAAGGTAACTTTATCAATTTCAATTGGATATCCTAATTTTTCAGAAATTTTAGGAGCATAATATTGCGCTAAACGGGTTTGTACATAGGAATTACGTCCAAAAAAAACCAATAAAACAACAAGCAAAAGCAGTCCTACTATCGAATAGAGAACAACTTTTGTCAGTATTTTAGAAATTTTTAGCAGCATATATAATTATCTTTGTACTATGATTATTTTAGCAATTGAATCTTCTTGTGATGACAGCTCGGCGGCTGTTATTATCAACGGCAAACTTTGTTCCAACATTGTGGCAAGTCAGGCTATTCACACCAAATGGGGCGGTGTTGTACCTGAATTGGCAAGCCGAGCCCACCAGCAATACATTGTTCCAGTGGTGGCGGAGGCTCTCCAAAAAGCAAATATAACCAAAAACGACCTAAACGCCATTGCTTTTACTCGTGGGCCTGGACTTTTAGGTTCACTTTTAGTGGGTGCATCATTCGCCAAAGCCCTTGCTATGGGTTTGGACATTCCATTAATTGATGTAAACCACATGCAAGCGCACGTGTTGGCCCATTTTATCGATGAGCCAAAACCAAATTTCCCCTTCCTTTGCTTGACCGTAAGTGGTGGACATACGCAAATCGTGATGGTTCGCTCAGCATTAAATATGGAAGTTATCGGTGAAACTCAAGACGATGCCGTTGGCGAGGCGTTTGATAAAGCCGCAAAACTTTTAGGATTACCTTATCCTGGTGGACCATTAATTGATAAATATGCCAAAGAAGGTGACCCAAATCGCTTTGAATTCCCGATGGTTGAGATGAAAGGATTGAATTATTCTTTCTCTGGAATTAAGACTGCTTTTTTATATTTTTTGCAAAAAGAAACGAAGAAAAATACCAATTTTGTGGATGAAAATTTAGCCGATATTTGTGCATCCATGCAAAATATTCTCATAAAAATTCTTCTTCAAAAACTCAAAAAAGCGTCCAGAGAATACAAAATAAAGGAAATAGCCATTGCTGGGGGTGTTTCTGCCAATTCTGGTTTAAGGTCTGAAATACAAAAATTGGGTGAACTCGAAAATTGGAATGTTTACATTCCTGCCTTTCAATACTGCACCGATAATGCAGGTATGATTGCGATGGCTGGACACTTCAAAGCCGAACAAGAAGAATTTTGCTCGCAAAAAGTAAGTCCATTACCGAGAATGGAATGGTAATACCGTTTGATAATAATTCATAAGAAAAAAAATAAAACTGATTGAATTTAATAGAAGACATTCACGTTTTTTCTATAACTTTAATAATGTACTCAAATATTCCCATGTACAGTTGTTTTGATTAGCCACAGTCTAGAAAAATAAAACGGACATCATTCACAACATATAACTCCTAAAAAATTGACACTAATTAAATCTATTTCGGGCATCAGAGGCACAATTGGAGGAAAAGTAGGCGAATGCCTAACGCCTCTTGATGTAGTGAAATTCAGCGCTGCTTACGGCACTTGGATTCAACGTAAAAAGCCGACAAATCAACTTATTATTCTTGGCAGGGACGCTCGTTTATCGGGTGATATGGTCTCTAAATTAGTCACAGGAACTCTCCAAAGTCTAGGGTTGAACGTCATTGATTTAGGCCTTTCAACAACGCCAACCGTTGAAGTAGCCGTTCCCGTTGAAAAAGCGGCGGGTGGTATCATTCTTACGGCAAGTCATAATCCGATTCAATGGAATGCCTTAAAATTATTGAACGATAAAGGCGAATTTATCTCCGGCCAAGATGGCGAAGATTTGTTAGAAATTGCTGAAAATGAAGACTTTGACTTTGTTGATGTTAAAAAATTGGGGTCTTACACCACTGATGATACTTGGCTTCAAAAGCATATCGACATGATTTTAAAATTACCTTTAGTGGACGTTGAAGCCATCAGAGAACGGAATTTTAAAGTGATTGTTGATGCCGTAAATTCAACGGGTGGCATTGCCGTTCCGATGATGTTGGAAGCTTTGGGTGTTACCCAAATCACAAAATTGCACTGTGAACCTACTGGACATTTCGCTCACAATCCAGAACCACTGCCCGAAAATCTAACCGACATTACCAAAGCCATTCAAAAAGAGAAATTTGACTTAGGCATTGTGGTTGATCCAGACGTTGACCGACTTTGTTTTATGTGCGACGATGGTTCTCCTTTTGGCGAGGAATACACCCTTGTGGCGGTAGCAGATTATGTTTTGCAAAATCAAAAAGGCAACTCCGTTTCTAATCTATCCTCTACTCGTGCCTTGCGGGATGTCACGGAAAAAGCAGGTGGAAAATATTACGCTTCTGCCGTGGGAGAAGTAAATGTAGTATCATTAATGAAATCTTCAAATGCTGTGATTGGTGGGGAAGGAAACGGGGGGATTATTTATCCAGAATTACATTACGGACGTGACGCTTTAGTAGGAATTGCTCTGTTTCTCACGCACCTAGCCAATTTTGGTAAGAAAATTTCAGCCCTCAGAAAAGGGTATCCAGAATATTATATTTCAAAAAATAAAATAGAATTAACTGCCGATATTGATGTGGATGGCGTTTTGGATGCTATGAAAAGAAAGTATGCTAAAAATCCTATCAATGCCATTGATGGCGTAAAAATTGAGTTTGATAAAGAATGGGTACACCTTCGTAAATCGAATACTGAACCCATTATTAGGATATATTCAGAGGCAGATTCAATTAACAAAGCAGATGCTCTAG